>NZ_JBWKPX010000035.1:0-46847 GCF_059418465.1 Caulobacter sp. GW821-FHT09A05 | reverse complement strand
CCCTCAAGCCTCGCTTGAGAGAGTGAATCATGCCCAGTCCCGCACCGCTACGGACTTCTTCAACAGCCTGCTAGAGCGCGTTGGGCGAAAGTGTGAGCGGTTTCGCCCGCCAAACGCACTCTAGTGTTTGAATCTAGGACGGAGTTTGCCGACGGGGACAGGCCCATGGGCCTGTCCCCAACCGCCCCTCAGCCTTCCAGCGTCGCCCGCAGGAAGCGCGACTCCAGCCTGCGCACCACGACGACGATCCGCTCGCGTTCGGCGGGACGACGCTCGACCAGCAGACGGGCCACCTGGGCGTCGTCGTGGAAGGCGTAGCCCTTGATCGCGTCCAGCAGGGCCTTGGCCAGGTTGTCCAGGTCCATCCACGGCGGCTCACCGACGAACTCCATGCCGATCTCGACCGAGAACTCCCCCCAGGCCGGCCGCGAGCCGCGCCAGACCTTGCGGAAGAACTCGTAGATCAGCGGCTTGTAGTACTTGGCCTGGGTGGTCAGGCCGTCGACCACCAGGGTCAGCTCGCCGCCGTCCTCGCGAGCCCTGACCTTGCCGTGGTGCGTCCAGCCGTCGTCCCCAGGCGATGGCATGATCAGGCGATCGGTTCGACCTTGACGGCCGTGCCGTAGGCCAGGACCTCGGTGATGCCTTCCATGATCTCGTTGGCGTCGTAGCGCATGGCCAGGATGGCGTTGGCCCCCATCTCGGCGGCGTGGGCCACCAGCAGTTCGTAGGCCTCCTTGCGGGCAGCCTCGGCCAGGTCGACATAGATCGACAGCTTGCCGCCGAAGATCGACTGGATCGAACCGCCGATATTGCCGATCACGCTGCGCGAGCGGACGGTGACGCCGCGCACCAGGCCCAGGTGGGCGACGATACGGTGGCCGGGCAGGTCATTGGTGGTGGCGACGAGCATGGGACATCTCCTTGGCGTGAAACCGATATAGCCAAGGCCGGTGCGCCGCGTCCCCTACAAACCAACCATGGCCGCCAGCTTCAGCACCGTGTTCCAGTTGCGCGTGGTGCCCAACGGCGCGCGCTTGGTCTTCGCCCAGTCGCGGTCGAGCATCGAGCGGCCGATGCCGTCGGGATAGTCGATATAGAGCTCGCGCGTTCCCACCTTGAAGGTCTCGGGACCGGTGATCGCCGCGCGCAGCGTCGCCTCGTCGCCGTCCGGCAGCGACGCCTTCATGAAGTGCACCAGCAGGTGGTTGGGGTGGCTCCTGGCCTCGTCCGGATAGGGGTTGGCGTCGATGATCGCCTTCAGTTCGGCGGGGGTGCGGACGAAGAAGTCCGTGCGCAGGCCCATGCGCTTTTCCAACCCATCCTCCAGCCGCTTTTCCATCTCGGCGTCGGACGCGCCCTTCCCCCACAGCACCAGGTTGCCGCTGGCCAGCAGGGTCTTGGCGTCGTCGAAGCCCAGGTCCTGGGCCAGGCCCAGCAGGTCGTCCTTGAGCACCTTGCGACCGCCGACATTGACGCCGCGCAGCAACGCGATGTGAGGGCTCATGGGCGAACTCCGTTCCTTGATTGTTCCCGTGGTAGTCCGGCCGGGACCTGATCGCAAGCCGGGAGCGTTGCCCTGGGCGCGCCTTGGGTCTAGACCCCCGCTCGACCGTTTTTCCGGGAGACCCGCCGCATGACCGCCACGCGCAACGAGACCGACACCTTCGGCCCGATCGCCGTCGAGAACGACAAGTACTGGGGCGCCCAGGCCCAGCGCTCGCTCGGCAATTTCAAGATCGGCTGGGAGAAGCAGCCGCTTCCCGTCGTCCGGGCCCTCGGGATCGTCAAGCGCGCCGCCGCCGAGGCCAACCTGGCCCTGGGCAAGCTGGACCCGAAGATCGCCGAAACCATCGTCGCGGCCGCCAACGAGGTGATCGAGGGCAAGCTGAACGAGCACTTCCCCCTGGTGGTCTGGCAGACGGGCTCGGGCACCCAGTCGAACATGAACGCCAACGAGGTGATCTCCAACCGCGCCATCGAGATGCTGGGCGGCGAGATGGGCAGCAAGAAGCCCGTCCATCCCAACGACCACGTCAATATGAGCCAGTCGTCGAACGACACCTATCCGACGGCGATGCACGTGGCCTGCGCCGAGCAGATCGTCCACGACCTGCTTCCGGCCCTCAAGCATCTGCATGAGGCCCTGAAGGCCAAGTCCGACGCCTGGGCCAAGATCATCAAGATCGGCCGCACCCACACCCAGGACGCCACCCCCCTGACCCTGGGCCAGGAGTTCGGCGGCTACGCCCAGCAGGTGGCCAACGGCATCGAGCGCATCGAGCAGACCCTGCCCAAGCTGATGCAGCTGGCCCAGGGCGGCACCGCGGTCGGCACCGGCCTGAACGCCCCGGTCGGCTTCGCCGAAAAGGTGGCCGAGCAGATCGCCGCCATCACCGGCCTGCCCTTCACCACCGCCCCCAACAAGTTCGAGGCCCTGGCCGCCCACGACGCCATGGTCTTCAGCCACGGCGCGATCAACACCGTCGCCGCCAGCCTGTTCAAGATCGCCAACGACATCCGCTTCCTGGGCAGCGGCCCGCGCGCCGGCCTGGGCGAGCTCTCCCTGCCCGAGAACGAGCCCGGCTCGTCGATCATGCCGGGCAAGGTCAACCCGACCCAGTGCGAAGCCCTCACCCAGGTCTGCGTCCAGGTGTTCGGCAACCACGCCGCCGTCACCTTCGCCGGCAGCCAGGGTCATTTCGAGCTGAACGTCTTCAACCCGGTGATGGCCTACAACTTCCTGCAGTCGGTGCGGCTGGTGGCCGACGCGGCGATCAGCTTCACCGACAACTGCGTCGTCGGCATCGAGCCGCGCGTCGACAACATCGCCAAGGGCGTCGAGAACTCGCTGATGCTGGTCACGGCCCTGAACGGCAAGCTGGGCTACGACCTCTGCGCCAAGATCGCCAAGACCGCGCACAAGAACGGCACCACCCTGCGCGAGGAGGCCGTCGGCGGTGGCTACCTGACCAACGAGGAGTTCGACCAGTACGTCCGTCCCGAGAACATGATCTCGCCGGGCTAAGCGCATTCCGCCGAAGTGGACGCCGGTTCGGCGATCAGAATGCGCGCCAACTGGGAGTCTCTCTTGATCCAGCTGATCCGGATCATCGACGATCTGCCGGACGGCTTCCCCGCCCTCCTCGCCGACGCGGCGAGCGAGGGCGTCGGCAACATGGCGCGGCTGGCCGAAGGGTGGGCCGGCGGCGATCAGCGCTTCGACCGCGACGGCGAGGCCCTGCTGGGCGCGCTGCTGGCCGGTGAGCTGGCCGGCGTCGGCGGCCTTTCCGTCGAACCCGCTGCGGCCGAACCGGCCCGCCGCGTGCGCCGCTTCTATGTCCGCCCCGCCTTCCGCCGCCAGGGCGTGGCGCGCGCCCTGGCCTCGGCCCTGGCGCAGGAGGCCCTCGACCAGGTCGACCTCCTGACCTGCAACGCCGCCGCCTCCCCCGCCGCCGCGCTGTTCTGGGAGGCGCAGGGCTTTTCGCCAGACGGCTCGGGCCCTTGGACCCACGTGCTGCGGCGGAGCACCGGATGAACGCGCTCGCCAACTTCGCTCGCGACGGTGCGATGCATGTCCCGAACGTCCTGTCGCCCGAGGACCTTACGGTCCTGCGCGGCCTGGCCGACCAGGCGATCGGGGCCCGACCCGGCGCGCGGCTGCGCGACGCAGCCGTCCTCGACGCCGTCCTGGCCGCGACCGGCCCCGTCGGCGCCTTGGCCGTCCGCCTCACCTCCCCCGCCGCCCGCCGCCCGCCCGGTGCGAGCGGTAATGTTCGACAAGACCCCGGAGGCCAACTGGGCGGTGGCCTGGCACCAGGACCGCACCATACCCGTCGCCGCCCGCATCGAGGTCGAAGGCTTCGGCCCCTGGTCGACCAAGGACGGCCTGCTGCATGTGGCCCCGCCGTTCGCGATCCTGGCGCGGATGGTCACCTTGCGTGTCCACCTCGACCCCGTCGACGCCGCCAACGCGCCCTTGCGGGTGGCCCAGGGCTCGCATCGCCTGGGTCGCGTCGCGGCGGAGGACGCGGCCGCTCGCGCCGCAAAGCATGCCGTGATTGATTGCCTGGCTGAGGCTGGCGACGTCTGGGCCTACGCCACGCCGATCCTGCACGCCTCCGACCGCGCCGAACCGCCGCGCCGCCGCCGCGTGCTGCAGGTCGACTACGCCGACTTCGACCTGCCCGGCGGGCTCGCGTGGAGGGGACTGGGCGAGGATCACCCGACCTGTTGACCGGGCTCGGAGCGTGCTAGCCTTTGCCCATGGGCAAGGTCGAACTCGACATCGGCATCGATCCGGAACTGCTGGCGCAGGCCAAGCGGCTGGGCATTTCCGTCGCGGGCATGAGCGAGACGCAGCTGCGGCTGCATCTGCAGAAGGTCGACCCGACCGGCGCCGAGGAGCGCGCGCGGCGATGGGCGGAGGAGAACGCCGAGGCGATCAAGGAGCACAACGACTTCATCGAAGAGCACGGGCTGCTCTCGGATCATCTCCGGATCTGGTAGGTGCAGCAGTTCGATCTCTACGAAAACCCGGCGGCGTCGATACGGGGTGCCATCCCATTCGTGGTGGTGCTGTCCTCTCATCTGCTGGGCGAATTGACGGAAGTCATCGTCGCACCGGTTCTGGCCGGCCGAAGCGCGCCCCTGAACGCTTTCGAAATCGGAATCGAGCACGATGGAACGGTGCTGCTCATCAGCATCACGGGCATGACGGCCATTCGCCAACGTGATCTTCGACGACGCCTGGGTTCGGTTCAGCCCTACGAAGACGACATCCGTCGCGCCGTCGATCGCCTGTTCACCGGCTTCTGACGCCTAGCGCCGGTCCACCACCGTCCGACCGATCGGGGCGAGGGCCACGATGGCCAGTTGCAGGTCCTTGATCGCGAACGGGATGCCGATGATCGTCACCGCCTCGGCGACGGCGATCACCAGATGCGACAGGGCGATGTACCAGCCGCCCAGCACGAACCAGATCACGTTAAGGAGACAGCCCAGCGGACCCGTGCCCAGGTCCTCGCGGCCGGTCACCAGGTCGCGCGGCACGATCTCCTTGCCGAACGGCCAGAAGGCGAAGCCGGCGATGCGCCAGGCCGCGCCCGTATAGGGCAGGCCGACGACGGTGATCGCCAGCAGCAGGCCGCCCAGCAGCCACAGCAGGCCGCTGATCCATCCGCCCATGACGAACCACAAGATGTTGAGCAGCAGGCGGATCATGACGGTCTCCGACGGGCCGCGATCGAACGGCGCGGCCTAGGCGTGCGACGAATCGCGGTCGATGTCGAGCGGCGGCTTTTCGCGCCCCCGGGGACGTGACCTTGCCACAAGGTATCGCTATGTGACGCTCGAGAAACAAAAGGTCGCCGCGCCGATTCCGGACGCCGCGCCGCCACGAGGGCACGATGGGTCTGTTCCGCAAGAAGAAGCACCAGGCGATCTCGCTGCCGGTCGGCGTCGCCCCCGTCCCCGCCTCGGTGAAGTTCCGCGGCTGCACCTACCGCATGCCCGACCACTGGGTGATCACCAAGCAGCTGCTGGACGGCAAGGACTACGAGCCCTGGGTGCTGGACTACTTCCTGCAGACCCTGAAGCCCGGCATGACCGTGCTGGACGTCGGGGCCAGCTGGGGCGCCTTCGCCCTGCCGGCCGCCCGGAAGGTCGGTCCCGAGGGCCGGGTGATCGCCATCGAGATGAGCCCCGGCAACGGCCGGGTGATCCTGGAGAGCGCCAGGACCAACGCCATCGACAACATCCGCCTGATCCTGGTGGGCGTATCCGACACGCTGGAGACCGCCTTCCTGCGCCGCCAGACCATGCACAACAACCACCAGCTGGAACCGGCGGGCCAGGCCGCCCCGGACGACCTGAGCGACTACGACTTCGCCCCCGTCGTGCCGATCGACTTGCTGCGCGGCGAGCTGGGCCGGGTCGACGTGATGAAGATCGACATCGAGGGCATGGAATATCGCGCCTTCATGGGCGCCAAGGCCTTCATGGCCGAGCAGAAGCCGATCACCTTCCTGGAATACTCCCCGCGCTTCCAGGCCGAGACCTCGCGCGCCGAGGGCTCGGCCCTGCTGAGCTTCTTCCTGGACCTGGGTTACGGTGTCGAGATCCTGCACCGCAAGAAGAAGCGCGAGACGGTCAAGGGCGCCGACGCCGCCGAGGTGATCGCCAAGGTCGACGCGGCCTGGACCCGCCACGTCGAGGACGACAACGGCACGCACCTGGACCTGTGCCTGAAGGCGTCGGGTTAGGCTTCTTCGCCATAAAACGGGTTGTCATCCCGGGCGTAGCGAAGCGAAGACCCGGGACCGCCGGAAGCGCTGAGTTCACGCGTCGGTCCCGGATCGGCGCGCTGCGCGCTTGTCCGGGATGACAGTCTCTTTGCCTACCTGATCAGCTGCCACCGCTTCGCCCACCGCCCCTTGCCGAAGCGCGTGAGGATCAGCAGGTAGAGGCCGGCATAGATCACCGTGCCGACGCCGATGATCGCCATCGCCCAGGGACCCGGCGCATGCCAGGGCGGCGGCGCCAGCCAAGGGTGCGGCGGGGCCGTCAGCTCCAGCCACAGCCCACCCACCCAGGCCAGCGAGAACAGCAGCACGGCCGGATAGCGCAGCAGCGGGCTCTTCTGGACCAGCGGCAGGAACTGGGCGAAGGCCACGGCCAGGCCGGCGGCGACGGCCGCGCCGGCGGTCAGCCAGCCTTCGTGGGCCAGGGCCTTGACCCGAACCGCCGCCGAGGCGCCCGCCCACAGCGGAGCCCACAGCACCGGGCCGAACATCAGCAGCAGGACGCAAAAGCCGATCACCACGCCCAGGCCGCCGCCGATCACCTGGCCGGCAGCCTCGCCAGCGCGGTGGGCGTGGTCGTGCGGGTCGTCGCGGGAGGTTTCTGAGGAGGCCCGCCGCCCCGCCCTGGCCATGTCAGGCCCGCCGGCTGACCGCGAAGTCGGCCAGGCTCTCAAGGCTGGAACGCCAGTCGTTGGCCGGGAAGCCCGACAGCGCGGCCTTGGCCTTGTCGGCATAGGCCGCGGCCAGGTCGAGCGTGGCCTCCAGCGCCCCGGTGCCGACGATCAGTTCGCGGGCCCGGCGGAAGTCGGCCTCGGTCTGGTCGCGGCGGCCGATGGCCCGCTCCCAGAACTCGGCCTCGCGCGGGCCCGAGCGGGCGATGGCCAGCAGCAGCGGCAGCGTCGCCTTGCCCTCGCGGAAATCGTCGCCGGCGTTCTTGCCCAGCGCCTCGGTCGTGCCGCCATAGTCCAGGGCGTCGTCGGCCAGCTGGAACGCCAGGCCGAGATTCATGCCGTAGGCGCGCAGGGCGTCCGACTGGGCGGGCGAAACGCCGGCCGAGACGCCGCCGGCTTCCGACGCCGCGGCGAACAGCTCGGCGGTCTTGGCGGCGATGATTTCCAGGTAGAGGGCCTGCGACAGGTTCAGGTCGTGGCTGCGGGTGAGCTGCAGCACCTCGCCCTCGGCGATGACCCGGCTGGCCTTGGCCAGGATCTCCAGCGCCTTCATCGAGCTGGTTTCGACCATCAGCTCGAAGGCCCGGGCGAACAGGAAGTCGCCGACCAGCACGCTTTGCGCCGCGCCCCAGATCAGGTGGGCCGCGACCTTGCCGCGCCGCAGCTGGCTGCCGTCGACCACGTCGTCGTGCAGCAGGGTGGCGGTGTGGATGAACTCGACGGCGGCGGCCAGCTTCAGGCAGGTGTCGTTGTCCGAGCCAGCCAGGCGCGCGGCGGCCACGGTCAGCAGCGGACGCAGGCGCTTGCCGCCGGCGGCGATCAGGTGCTCGGCCAGGGCGGGGATGACCGGCACTTCGCTCTGCATGCGCGCGGTGATCAGGGCGTCGACCCCGGCCATGTCGGCGGCGGCCAGCCGCACGAGACGATCCACCGATCCCGGCTCCCGGGCGAGGGTCGCTGCAGCTGCGTCCAAAACCATACTCTCCCTGCTGACGCCCGCCGGCGGTCGGCGTACGCCTCGCGTCCCTTGGGCTTGATCAGCCGTTGCGAGCGACAATGGTGGCGGGATAGGTCAGGGTCAAGGCGAGCACAAGGCTTGAAACGTTGCCGAACGAGATACCCGCGCCCATCAGCCCGCCAAGCGTCACCGAAGACGCCGTTCTGGACGGCCGCGTGCGGCTGCGCCAACCCGTGGCGGGCTACCGGGCGGGCATGGACGCGGCCCTGCTGGCGGCGACCTGCGACGCGAAGGCCGGCGAGCGGGTGATCGAGGCCGGCTGCGGGGTCGGCGGCGCGCTGCTGGCGGCGGCCGTACGGCGTCCTGGCGCCCGATTCGTCGGGCTGGAGCGCGATCCCCTCGCGGTCGACCTGGCGCGGGGCAATGCGGCGCTCAATGCGCTCCAGGACCGGGTCGAGATCGTCGGCGGCGACGTCGAGCGGAGCTTCCGCGCCCTGGACCTGCCGGTGTTCGACGCGGTCATGAGCAATCCGCCGTTCTTCGACGACCCCGCCGCGCTGCGCGCGCCCGCGCCGGAGAAGTCCGGCGCCTGGATGGCCGACGGCGGGCTGGCGGCCTGGACCGCCTTCTGCCTGAAGGCCGTCCGCGAGGGCGGGACCATCACCCTGATCCACCGCGCCGACCGCCTGGCCGACCTTCTGGCCCTGCTGGCCCCCAAGGCCGGCTCTTTCCGGATCCGCCCCGTCGCGCCCTTCGCCGACGTCCCGGCCAAGCGGGTGATCCTCCGGGCGATCAAGACCGGCAAGGCCCCGCTGGTCCTGCTGCCGCCCCTGGTCCTGCACGACCGCGAGGGGACGGGCCACTCGGCGGCGGCCGAGGCGATCCTGCGGGGGGACGCGGCGCTGGGGTGGGGTTGACCCCGCCCTACTCGGCGTAAAGCGCCAGCGCCTCCAGGCACATCTCCAGCCCGGTCAGGTCATGCAACGGATTGTCGGTGATGATCACGAACAGCCGGCGGGCCTCGGCCCACAGCATCAGGGTCTCGGGCAGGCCGAAGTCCTCGACCACGCAGCCGTCGCCGTCGCGCCAGACGCCGTGCTCGTCGCGCTGGGCGCCGACATGCACCTCGACCCGGTCGACATATTCGGCCTCGCTCTCATCGGCGACGTTGACATAGGCCATGAGCGGCCGCCCCAGCCCGGCCAGCACCCCGGCCTCGAAGGCGGCGGCGCTGGCGCAGGAAGGACCGCGGAACGGCGTCAGGTTGATGATCCCGGCGTCGGCCTGCCGCAGCTTGGCCATCCTCTCGGCATAGAGTTCGCGGGCCTGGACCTCGACATTGTCGGCCTGGGTCTCGACGATGGCCGGCGCGGTCAGGCCGGTGAAGCCGTTGTCCGCGCAGAAGGCGCGCTGGCGCGCGGCCTGGGCCTCGGCGTCGGGAAGCCAGGGCTCGGGGCCGGCCAGCCAGATGGAACGTACGGGTCTCATGCCCCTTACAACTTGCCGAAACGAGACGCTGTCAACCGCCTTGAGGACCATGCCCGTTTTAAACCGCCGCACCCTGATCGCCATCGCGGCCGCCGGCCTGGCCTCGCCGGGCCTCGCCCCCGCCCTCGCCCGGGCCGCCGCGAGCGACCCGTGGCTGGCCTATGACCGCCGCCTGCGCCGCCAGCTGGCCGAGAGCCGGGGCGATTTCGACGCCGATTTCGACGCCGATTTCGAGGCCGACCTGCGCGACCTGGGCGACATCTTCCGGCGGGGCCGAGGCCTTTCCGAGCTGGCGCCCGATCCCGGCCTGACCCTGGCGGCCCGCGCCCACGCCGCCGACCTCGCCCGCACCGGGGTCTTCGACCACATGACCCGCGAGGGCTTCGGCCCGGCCGCGCGGGTGGGCCTGCTGGCCCGCGACCTGGTCGGCGCGCCGGCCGAGAACATCGCAGAGCGCCTGAACGCCGACGGGGCGGTGCGGCCCGACCAGATCATGGGCCAGTGGAAGGGCAGCGCCGGCCACCGCGCCAACCTGCTGGCGCCGGGCTTCACCCATGTCGGCTACGGCGTGCTGCGCCGGGGCCGCGAGGTGATCGCCGTGGGGGCCTATGCCGAGGTCTCCGCGCGGCTGGCCGCCCCCGCCCCGCTGCGGGCCGCCTCGGTCGCCGCCATCGCCGCGGCCCTGGCGAACGCCACCCCGAGCATCAGCCAGTTCTCGGTCTCCGAGCCCGGCGCCGAGGCCCTGATCGAGACCTATCTGGAAAGCCCCGGCGCCCGGACCCTGCCGCCTGGCGCCTGGCAGTTGCGCCCCCACCTGTCGACCGGCGCGCGCAAGTACCAGGTGGCCTGGGGGCCGGTGTTCGTGCTGGGCTAGAGAGCTACCGTGCTCGCGTCGCCGATCGTTCCCGCCACGCCCCCGGCCGCGAACGGCCGAGGGCTTCGCCGAGGTCACGCATTGGCGCCCAGGTCGATCAACAGTGCGTCCAACTGCTCGAACTGCTCGGGCAGGCCGGCCGCCGAGCCTTGGATCGCCTCGTCGCAGGCTTCCTTGGTGGGGTAGAGTTCGCTCAGCGTCAGCAGCGTCCTGCCACCCTGGTCGGCGAAGGTGACGGTGGTCACCGCGCCGGCGTCGCCGCTTTCCTCGTTGGTCCAGACGATGCGCGAGGGTGGCGTCACCTCGAGGTACTTGCCGTAGAAGGCCATGGAATTGGCGGCCTCCAGCCCGAACTCGAGGTGATAGCCGCCTCCGGTGCGGACATCCATCTCGCAGGACCGCAGAGGCACGCCCAACGACTTTGGAACCCACCACCGCTGGAACAGCTCGGGCTTGGCCCAGGCTTCGAACACGATCCGCGGCGGGCCGTCGAAGACGCGCGTGACGACCAGCTCCAGGTCCGACTTGCGCTCCACCACCGTGCGGTTCTTCCGGGGTGCGGGTTCGCTGCTATCTCCGTCCATCCAAGTCCTCCTTCTGTTTCAAGTCTTCGACGATCTCGTCCAGCGCCTCGAAGCGGAGGTCCCAGCGTCGGCGGTAGCGTTCAATCCAGGCGGCCTCGTCCTCCAGCCCGCCCACGTTCAGCCGGCAGGTGCGCACGCGCCCGATCTTCTCCGTTGTCACCAGCCCCGCCCGCTCCAGCACGCTGACGTGCTTCTTCATGCCCGTGAGAGTCATGTCGAACCGATCGGCGAGGTCCGTGATCGACGCGTCCGCGCGGCCGAGCTGCTCCAGCACGCCGCGCCGGGTGGCGTCCGAGAGCGCGGTGAACGAGACATCGAGGCGGGCGGCTGAATGCTGAACCATGTAGTTCAGTATGTGGCGCGGATCGGCGACGCGCAAGCCACAAATGAAAAGCCCCCGGCCTGTGGGGCCGGGGGCTTGGTGGGATCCACCGGGTCGCGAAGCCTAGTTCTTGGCCACGTCCACCAGCTTGTTCTTGGCGATCCAGGGCATCATGGCCCGCAGGCGGCCGCCGACTTCCTCGATCTGGTGCTCGGCCGAGCGGCGACGGGTCGCCTTGAAGCTCGGCTGGCCGACCTGGTTTTCCAGCATGAAGTCGCGGACGAACTTGCCCGACTGGATGTCGTCCAGCACGCGCTTCATCTCGGCCTTGGTCTCGGCGGTGATGATGCGCGGGCCGGTGACGTACTCGCCGTACTCGGCCGTGTTGCTGATCGAGTAGTTCATGTTGGCGATACCGCCTTCGTACATCAGGTCGACGATCAGCTTCAGCTCGTGCAGGCACTCGAAATAGGCCATTTCCGGCGCGTAGCCGGCTTCCACCAGCACTTCGAAGCCGGCGCGGACCAGCTCGACCGTGCCGCCGCAGAGGACGGCCTGCTCGCCGAACAGGTCGGTTTCGCATTCCTCGCGGAAGTTGGTCTCGATGATGCCCGAGCGACCGCCGCCGATGGCCGAAGCGTAGGCCAGGCCGAGGTCCAGGGCGTTGCCGGTGGCGTTGTGGTGCACCGCGATCAGGCAGGGCACGCCGCCGCCCTTCTGGTACTCGCCGCGCACGGTGTGGCCCGGGCCCTTGGGGGCGACCATCAGCACGTCGATGGTGTCCTTGGGCTCGATCAGGCCGAAGTGGACGTTCAGGCCGTGGGCGAACAGCAGGGCCGCGCCGTCGCGGATGTTGGGTGCGATGTCGTTCTTGTAGATCGCGGCCTGGTGCTCGTCGGGCGCCAGGATCATCAGCAGGTCGGCCCAGGCGGCGGCCTCGGCCACGGTCATGACCTTCAGGCCTTCGCCCTCGGCCTTCTTGGCGGTCGGCGAACCGGCGCGCAGGGCGACGGCGACGTTGGTCGCGCCCGAGTCCCGAAGGTTGAGGGCATGCGCGTGACCTTGCGAACCATAGCCTACGATCGCGATCTTCTTGTCCAGGATGCGGGCGAGGTCGGCGTCGCGATCATAATAGACGCGCATGTTTTTTCTCCAGGACTTGGTCAATATGGCCGCCCCGCGCAACGGCGGAGCGACAAAGGCCGGGCGTTTGAGCGTTTTTTTGCCGTTTCGTCAAGGCGATGACGACAGAACGTTGTGACCGGAAGGCCTCTGTGGCGACGTTTTAGACGCTGGGGCGCTTCCCCGCCATGGCCAGCCCTCGAGAAGCCGCGACGAACGCCCCGATTGTCGCCCCCGACCGCCTGTGAACCGCCGGGGTGGTCGGCGAGCAGGCGGCGAAATCGACGACGAAGTCTAGGCCGCCGCGGCGGCGCCAGGTCCAACGCCTTCGCATCCCTTGGCGGGAACCCTCCCAGGGCGCCGCTGCACGGATCGCGATGCCGATAAATGCAATTTTAGAGGGAATTAATGAATAACTTTGACTCATGGTTGTATTGAGAGCATGGTCGCTCCACACACAACCCATAAGCGAGGAAACCACGGACATGAGCGAAATAATTGACATCGAGATCGTCGTCGACACGGCCAACCTGATGGCGTCCATCCCCAGTCCGAGCAAGGATCCCCGGAGCCCCACCCCCGTGGGACACAACTACGCCTACATGATCGCGCCCAACGAATACGTGAAAAGCGGCCAGGCCTCGGGCGATCTGTCGATTTCGGTGGATGTCGGCGACACCATCCGTTGGCGCATGACGTCGCAGTCCGGCAACACCAGCTATTCGGCGAACCTGCAGAATATCCAGCGGTTCGCGAACGACCAGATCACCGGAACCATGACCGGGGAGCTGATCCAACCGCAGACGCCGGTGCCCGGCACGACGCCCGGCACAATCGCCCTGCCCCCGACCTACGTCACGACGCCGCAGTACGACTTCTATCTGACGGCCGACATCGTCGAGGCCGGCACCGAGAGCTACAACGTCTCGTTCGTCGTGCTTCAATACCATGCGGGCAGCCTGAACGTGGTGGGCTACTTCATCTGGGATCCGATGATCACCGCGTCCTGACCAACAGCCCCGGGCGACGCGAGCCCGTTCGCGACGCAAGAAAGCCGCGCCTCGACCGAGGCGCGGCTTTCGTCCTTCAGGGGCGCGGCGATCGCGAAGGCCGCGCGCCCGACATCACCAGAACAGGTCGTAGTAGACGCTCAGCACCTGGCCGCTCCAGACGTCGACCAGTACCGCGTCGTCGCCGACCCGCACCCACTCGCAGCCGATGGGCGGATACGGCAGGCCGTACCGCCAGGCGTCCAGATAGTAGGACGAGCCGTACCAGCCGCCCGGCAGGTAGTCGCCGAACGACCAGTGGCGCGCATAGAAGCCGCGCGGATAGCGGTAGGCCGGAACCCGGTAGCGCTGCGTGGCGCGATAGGACGGCCGGTAGCGGCGCTGGTCGTAGCGTTGGCGATCGTTGTCGCGGTCACGCCACTGACCATTGTGGCCCGGACGGCCGTAGTCGGGACGGCCCTGGTCCGGACGTCCCGGACCCCGGTCCCAGCCGCCGTTGCGATCGCCGCGATCCCCCCAGTTCCGGTCGCCGCGGTTCCGGTCGCCCCGATTTTGGTCACCCCGATTTTGGTCACCACGGTTCTGGTCGCCGCGATCCCAGCGGCCGTCGCGACCGTCTCGCCCTCGCCAGCCGTCCCGGTCGCCGCCTTCCCGCGAGCTGCGAGCCTGGGGCGCGGTCGGGGCTTGCGGAGGCTGCACGGGCTGCTGGGCCTCGGGCGCCGGCCGGGCGCCGCCGTTCCAGTCGGGACGCCCGCCGCGATCACCGCGATCACCGCGATCGCCACGTTCCCCGCGCGACTGGCGCCAGGCGCCGCGATCGCCGCCGCCCAAAGGCTGCTGTTGCGGCTGGGCCTGGGGCTGCTGGGGCTGAGCCTGTTGCTGGCGCCAGCCGCCGCCTTCGCCGCGCCCGCCTTCCCGGCTCGCGCCGCGTTCGCCGCGACGATCCGGGCGATCCTGCCCGGCCCCGGCGGCTTCCGCCGCGACGCCGCCCATCAGGGACAGGATCATCGCGGTCGTAATCAGACGTTTCATGTCTTTCCAAGTGCTCCAGGAGGCCCTTGCGCTGGCCCCGTCGCTCATCCCTTGTATGGAAGTGTCGGCCTTGCTCCATGAACCGCGTTTGAACGATGCCGCCTATCCAAGATTGTCCGAAGGGGGATCCGCCATGACCGCCAAACCACAGGACGTGCTGGGCTTCTGGACCGCCGCCGGTCCCGGCAAGTGGTTCGCCAAGTCCGACGCCTTCGACGACGCCATCCGCCTGAAGTTCGAGCCGGTCCACCTGGCCGCCGCCCGGGGCAAGTACGACGCCTGGGCCGCCGACGCGTCCAATGGGGCCGAGGGCGCCCTGGCCCTGGTGATCCTGCTGGACCAGTTCCCCCGCAACCTCTACCGCGACAGCGGCCACGCCTTCGCGACCGACGGCAAGGCCCGCGCCATCGCCGCCGCCGCCGTGGCCGCCGGCCACGACAAGGCCGTCGCGCCCGAGCTGCGGCCGTTCTTCTACCTGCCCTACGAGCACTCCGAATCCCTGGCCGACCAGGACACCAGCATCGCCCTGTTCGAGGGGCTGCTGAAGGACACCGGCGACGCCGACAGCCTCAAATGGGCCATCGCGCACCGGGACATCATCGCGCGCTTCGGCCGCTTTCCCCACCGAAACAAGGCCTTGGGCCGAAGCACGACAGCGGCCGAGCAGGCCTTCCTGGACGAAGGCGGCTTCGCCGGCTGACGCGAGCTTGGCCGAGCCCATCGCGCAAGCTAAGGTTGGCGCTCGCAGTCAGGGATTACTGGAGCACATCATGAAACTGCTATCGGGCCTGCTCACGGCCGGCGCCACGCTGTCAATCCTCGCGCCGAGCGCGGCCCTGGCCCAGGCCAAGCCGAGCAACGCCCAGAAACTCCAGACCCAGGCGGTCGCCGAGATTCCCCGTTGCTCCCGCAAGCTGGGCACCCTGTCGATCATGGACGGCGACGACACCCGCGGCTGGATGCAGTACAATCTGGCCTCGCCGCAGAAGCTGCTGAAGGCCATGGTCCAGAAGTCGGGCTGCTTCAACCTGGTCGACCGGGGCGCGGGCCTGAACGCGGCGCAGATCGAGCGCAACATCGGCGGCAACCTGGGCCTGCAGCGCGGCTCCAATGTCGGCCAGGGCCAGATCAAGGCCGCCGACTACGTGCTGGTGGCCGAGGTCCAGGCCAGCGACAGCAACGCCGGCGGCGGCGCGGTGGCCGGCGCCCTCGGCGGCCTGATCGGCGGTCGCGTCGGCGGCCTGGTCGGCGGCATCAAGACCAAGAAGCTGGAAGCCAACACCGTGCTGTCCCTGACCAACGTGCGCACCACCGAGACCATGGCGGTGCAGGAAGGCTACGCGGCCAAGAACGACATCGGCTGGGGCGCGGGCGGCGGCTGGGGCTTCGGCGGGGCCGTCGGCGGCGGCTACGAGGACACCGAGATCGGCCGGATCATCACCCTGTCGTTCATCAACAGCTACACCAAGCTGGTCACGGACCTGGGCCTGCTGTCGACCACCACCACGGCCGCGGCGGACGCGCCGTCCAAGACCTTCGTGGCCACCCGCGTGACCAACATGCGCGCCACGGCCGCAGCCGGCGGCAAGCTGATCCGCGCCCTGCCCGCCGGCGCCATCGTCTATCCGACCGGGACCAAGAACGGCCTGTGGTGGGAAGTGGCCGACGAGAACGACAATGTCGGCTGGGTGCTGAACACCGGCCTGGAACCGGCGCGGTAACGCCGGCGACAGGTTCACGACAAGGCGCCCCGCCCGAGACCTCGAGCGGGGCGTTTTTGTGATTGGCCATCGCCGCGATTCGCGTAGGACAGTGCCGCCATGAACGCCCTCGCGCCCATCCACGCCGACCCCGCCGCCGCCGATCATCCCGAGCGGCAGTACCTGAACCTGCTGGCCGACATCCTGGAGAGCGGCGTCCAGCGCGGCGACCGCACCGGCACCGGCACCCTGGGCGTGTTCGGCCGGCAGATCCGCTTCGACCTGTCGAAGGGCTTCCCCGTCCTGACCACCAAGAAGCTGCACCTGCGCTCGATCATCGTCGAGCTGCTGTGGTTCCTGCGCGGCGACACCAACGTGAAGTACCTGCAGGACAACGGCTGCAGGATCTGGGACGAGTGGGCCGACGAAAACGGCGACCTGGGTCCCGTCTACGGCAAGCAATGGCGCTCCTGGGCCGCGCCCGACGGCCGGTCGATCGACCAGATCGCCAACCTGGTCGAGGGCCTGAAGACCAATCCCAACAGCCGCCGCCACATCGTCAGCGCCTGGAACCCGGCCGATGTCGAGGACATGGCCCTGCCGCCCTGCCACTGCCTGTTCCAGTTCTTCGTCGCCGATGGAAAGCTCAGCTGCCAGCTCTACCAGCGCAGCGCCGACGTTTTCCTGGGCGTACCGTTCAACATCGCCTCCTACGCCCTGCTGACGATGATGGTCGCCCAGGTGGTGGGGCTGGAGCCCGGGGAGTTCGTTCACACCTTCGGCGACGCGCACCTGTACCTGAACCACCTGGACCAGGCCCGCGAGCAGCTCCAGCGCGAGCCCAAGCCCTTCCCCGTCCTGAAGATGGCCGACAAGCGCGACCTGTTCGCCTTCGCGTACGAGGACTTCCAGCTGGAAGGCTACGAGGCCCACCCGCACATCAAGGCGGCGGTCGCCGTTTGACCTGGGCCGCCGGCCGGCGCGACCAGACCAGGGCATGATCCATGTCGAGGCCGACTTCCGCCGTCCGGACGGCGAGCTGATCGCCCGCGCCAGCGCCCAGCAGGTCATCACGCCATTCGGCGGCTGACGCGTCCACCAACGTCGCAAGTCCGACAGACCGGGTGGCCGCATCGCGCGACGCAGGGTAAAGATAGTTCCATGTCCGTTATCCTGACCGTCGGCCCGGTGGCTCGCTCCCTGAACGGCGTCATCGGCCGCGACAACGACCTGCCGTGGCGGCTGAAGTCCGACCTGGCGATCTTCAAGGCCTGTACGATGGGCAAGCCGGTGATCATGGGACGCAAGACCTGGGACAGCCTGCCGCGCAAGCCGCTGCCCGGGCGGATGAACATCGTGCTGTCTCGCGACGGCTCGTTCGAGCCGCCCCAGGCCGTGGTCTGCGAGAGCTTCCTGGAGGCCGTCCAGATGGCCAAGGAGCAGGCGGCCGAGGACGGCGTCGACGAGGTTTGCGTGATCGGCGGCCGCGCCCTGTTCGAGACCGCCCTGCCCAAGGCCCGGCGCCTGTACCTGACCGAGGTCCAGGCCGAGGTTCAGGGCGACGTCAGCTTTCCCGCCTTCGACGAGGCGGCCTGGACCGAGGTGCGTCGCGAGGCGCACCCCGCCGGTCCGGACGACGACCACGCCTTCGTCTTCCGCGTCCTGGAGCGCCGCTGATGCATCCGCTGACCGCTCTCCTCTGCGTCTTCGCCCTTTCCCTCGGTGTGGCCCACGCCGCCCAGGCCGATATCGGCCTGGGCCAAGCCGACAGCCTGGCCCGCGCCGCCGCCACCGACGTGGTGGTGTTCAACGTGCTCAAGGTGCGTCCCCTGGACGGCGGCGAGGTCGCCAGTTGCCGGGTGTTCGGCCGGACGATCCGGGCCGAGCGCGGCAAGCGTTTCCGGCCGCGCCAGGCGGTGCGGCTGACCGTCCCCTGCGCGACCCAGGGGGCCGACGCCTCGGACGCCACGCCCAAATGGGTGGACCGCGAGGCCCTGGTGCGCTCGGCCCACGGCCGCGCCTTCCTGGGTGGCGACGGCGGGCTGATCGCCTACGAGCTCTACGACCTGAACTGAGGGTCTTCGAGGCCCGTGGCTCGAAGGACGCAAGGCGCTTGCCGCGCCGTTCAAACGCTCGTTTACTCGCTGGACACGCCCGTCAGAGGCGTCATCCAGGGAGAGACGCATGGAGCTGGAACTCGTCGCCGAGGGCCTGCAGTTCCCCGAGGGCCCGATCGCCATGGCCGACGGCTCGGTGGTCCTTGTCGAGATCCAGGGCCAGGTCCTGACCCGCGTGCGCCCAGACGGCCGCAAGGAGGCGATGGCCCGGGTCCCCGGCGGCCCCAACGGCGCGGCCATCGGCCCGGACGGCGCGATCTACGTCACTAACAACGGCGGCAGCTTCCAGTTCTTCGACATGGGCGGCCTCAACGTGCCCGGCCCCACCCCGCCCGGCCACCAGGGCGGCTCGATCCAGCGGGTCGACCTCGCCACCGGCGCGGTGACCACGCTCTATACCGAATGCGAGGGCAAGCCGCTGGTGGGGCCCAACGACCTGGTGTTCGACAGGCAGGGTGGGTTCTGGTTCACCGACCACGGCTGCAGCACGCCGGACGGCCGCCGGTACGGCGCGCTGTACTACGCCCTGCCCGACGGCTCCAGGATCACGCGGTGGCGTGACCACTTCGTCTCGCCCAACGGCGTGGGCCTCTCGCCCAACGAGAAGACCGTCTACATGGCCGACACCCTGCTGGGCCGGCTGTGGTCGTTCCAGGTGGCGGAGCCGGGCGTGCTGGCCGATCCCGCGCCGCTGCAGCCAGGCAACGTGGTCTGCAACCTGCCAGGCTACCAGATGCTGGACAGCCTGGCGGTCGAGGCCGGCGGCAGGGTCTGCGTGGCGACGATCATCAACGGCGGGATCACCGCCTTCTCGCCCGACGGGACGACCCAGCACCACGCCGTGCCCGACGTGATCGTGACCAACATCTGCTTCGGCGGCGCCGACATGCGCGACGCCTGGATCACCGCGTCGGGGACGGGCAAACTCTATAGGACGCGGTGGCCGAGGCCGGGCCTGAAGCTGAATTTCAACGCCTGACATCGATCGACTTGTGAATTGAAATCACAAGCCATGTGCCGGTTGCGAGCCTGGCCGCGGCGCTCGCGCGTCCCCAACTGGGGTGTCGCAAGCAACGGAGTCCTTCGATGGATCTCAAACTCAAAGACAAGACCGCCCTGGTGACCGGCTCGACCGCCGGCATTGGCCTGGAGATCGCCCGCGCCCTGGCCGTGGAGGGCGCCACGGTGTTCGTCACCGGCCGCGCCCAGGCCAAGCTGGACGAGGCCGTCGCCGACATCCGCGCCTCGGGCGGCGCGAACGTCTCGGGCGTGCTGGCCGACGCGGGCACGGCGGCGGGCGCGCAGGCCATCCTGAAAGCCGTCCCGCAGGTCGACATCCTGGTCAACAACCTGGGCATCTACGAGATGAAGGCCTTCGCCGACATCCCAGACGAGGACTGGCTGCATCTGTTCGACGTCAATGTGATGAGCGGCGTGCGCCTGTCGCGCGGCTACTTCCCCGGCATGCTGGCGCGCAACTGGGGCCGGGTGATCTTCATCTCCAGCGAAAGCGGCCTGGCGACGCCCGGCGAGATGGTCCACTACGGCATGACCAAGAGCGCCCAGTTGGCGGTCGCGCGCGGCATGGCCCAGCAGACCAAGGGGACCGGCGTGACGGTCAATTCGGTCCTGCCCGGCCCGACCCGCGCCGCGGCCATCGCCGACTTCCTCAAGAGCGTGTCCAGCGACCCGGACGCCTCGCCGGAGGAACACGAGGCCGAGTTCTTCGCCAAGCACCGCTCGGCCTCGCTGCTGCAGCGGATGATCGAGCCGCAGGAAGTGGCCAGCCTCGTGGCCTATGTCGCCAGCCCGCTGTCGGCGGCGACCAACGGGGCGTCCCTGAAGGTGGAAGGCGGGCTGGTGACGACGATCGCGTGATCCCGTCAGGCCCTCCCCCTGTGGGGGAGGTGTCGGCGCAGCCGACGGTGGGGGGAGTTTGCCCGAGGTGGATCTTCTCCCCCCACCGGCGCCTTCGCGCCGCCTCCCCCACAGGGCAGGGCTGTCGCATATGGATTTGCTCTGAAAAAACCTGTCATCCCGGACAAGCTCGGCAGAGCCGAGCGCCGATCCGGGACCGCCGGAAGCGCCTGCGTTCACGCCCCGGTCCCGGATCTTCGCGCTGCGCGCTCGTCCGGGATGACAACCGTTTTGAGGCATATGCGATACCCCTCCCCCACAGGGGGAGGTTCTATGTGGCGCCGCCTAGTACAGCACCCCCAGCGCCGACCGCTCGAAGCTCTTCAGCTCGGCCTCGCGGCCGTCGCGGATCTTCACGACCCATTCGGGGTCCTGCAGGATCGCGCGGCCCACGCCGACCAGGTCGAACTCGCCGCGCTCCAGGCGCTCCAGCAGGCCGTCGATCGAAGCGGGCTGGCTGCCCTCGCCGCCGAAGGCCGCGATGAACTCGCCCGACAGGCCCACCGAGCCGACGGTGATGGTCGGGGCGCCGGTCAGCTTCTTGGCCCAGCCGGCGAAGTTCAGGTCGCTGCCCTCGAACTCCGGCTCCCAGAACCGGCGCTGGCTGCAATGGAAGATGTCGGCGCCGGCGTCGGCCAGGGGCTGCAGCCAGGCCTCCAGCAGCTGCGGGGTCTCGGCGTTCTTGACCGCGTAGTCCTGTTGCTTCCACTGCGACAGGCGGATGATCACCGGATAGTCCGGGCCGACGGCGGCGCGGACGGCCCTGAGGATCTCGGCGGCGAACTTGCTGCGCTCGGCGATGCTAGGACCGCCGAAGGCGTCGTCGCGGACATTGGTGCCGTTCCAGAAAAACTGATCGATCAGGTAGCCGTGGGCGCCGTGCAGCTCGATGGCGTCGAAGCCCAGGGCCTTGGCGTTGGCGGCGGCGCTGGCGAAGGCGGCGATGGTGTCGGCCACGTCCTCGTCGGTCATCGGCTCGGTGAACGGCGAGCCGCCGGGCTTGGACAGGCCCGAGGGGCTGTCGATCTTGCCCAGCACGTCCTTGCCCTTGGCCGAACCCACGTGCCACAGCTGCGGGGCGATCAGGCCGCCGGCGGCGTGCACCTCGTCGACCACCGTCTTCCAGGCCGCCAGCTCCTTCTCGCCATGGAAGCGCGGGATGTTGGCGTCGTTCAGCGAGGCCGGCCGGGCCACGCCCGTGCCCTCGGTGACGATCAGCCCGACCTGGTTCTCGGCCCGTCGGCGGTAGTAGGCGGCGACCTCGTCGGTGGCCACCCCGCCGGGCGAGAACGACCGCGTCATCGGGGCCATCACCACCCGGTTGGGCAGCTTCAGCGACTTGAATTCGAACGGCTTGAACAGGGCGTCGAGGGCCATAAGGCGGCTCCGGCTAGGACAGGGTTAGCGAGGTTTATAGAGGTGAGTTGCGTTTGAGGACTATGCAGAAAAACTGCAACCGATCTTGTGTCTGGTGGAGGTCTTGTGGCGCAGGCCGTCGTCACAGGCCGTGGCGATCCAGTCGCGGACCTCCCGCCGGAAGGCCAGGTCCCCGGGCGAGAAGGCGAGGTCCAAGGCCCCTACTCCACCGCGTCGAGATATTCGATCTCGGGGCGGCCGGCCATGAACGGCCCCATGGCGGCGCCGGCGGCCTTGAAATAGTCGGTTCCGCCGTGATGCCTGAGCGCGTCTTCCGAGGCGTAGAGTTCCAGCACCTTGTAGGTCCCGGCCTCGGTCTTGCTGCGGGTCAGCTGGTAGACGAGGCAGCCCGGCTCGTTGGCCTTGACCTTGTTCTGGAGGTCCAGGAACACCGCCTCGAAGTCGCCCGTCTTGTCCGGCTGCACCTTCAGCACCGCCACCACGCCGATCATGTCATCCTCCCGAGGCCTTCAGCCAAACACTTGTTTGAAGGCAGTGTCGGGGAAGAGAGGACGGAGGGCAAGGGGGCGTCGCCGCTCCATGACGAGCGTCGCCCGGACACGAGGCCCGAGTGACGGCGCGAAAATGAGATTGGCGGGGTGAGCGGCCTACCGCCGCTCGTTCCAGCCGTAGGCCACCCACGAGTGGCCGCCCATGTGGCGAGCTTCGATCAGGCCGGGATCGCCGCTGGGCGCGGCGGCGGTCGCGCCACGGCCGCGCAGGGCGAAGGCGGCCAGGCCGAGCAGGGCCGTGGCCATGAAGCCGATGACCACCAGGGTGGCGGCGAACACCACCGCCAGCACGGCGGCGACGGCGACGGCGATGGACGTCGCCACGGCGCCGGCGAGCGTCACCAGGCTGCGCCAAGCGATACCGGTAGCCTTACCTGTCTCCATGGTCGTCCTCGCCAGGCGTGCCCCGCCCAATGAAATCAAGATGGGGCGCCAGTACTGAACGTCAACTGAACACCCAGCCGATCGTTCCGTAAAATGAATTCGGCGCTAACCATGGCGAATTGGCGGCCTCAGGACGCCGCAAGACCGGCCAGTTCGCGACGTTCGCGCATCACCGTGCTGAAGGCGGCGTTGATGGCGGCCGATTTGGCCTCGGCCACCTCGATGAACTCCAGCGGCAGGCCGCGGGCCCGGGCGCGGTCGGGATGCGCCTCCGACATCGCCGCCCGCCAGGCCGAATGCACCACCGCGTCGTCGGCGTCGGCCGGCACGTCGAGAATGCGATAGGGGTCGTCCGGCTCGGTCCCGACGTGGGTCGCGGTCAGGCGGCGGAACGACAGCGGCGACATGCCGAACAGGTCGGCCACGCGCTCCAGGTAGCTCAGTTCCTCCTGGGTCACCGCCCCGTCGGCCTTGGCGATGTGGAACAGGCCGTCCAGCACGTCCTCGAGGATCTGCGGGCAGGTGCGGTAGCGCTTGGCCAGCCGCTTGGCGTAGCTCTCGAAGCCGTGCGTGGTCTGGCGCGCCAGGTCGTACAGGCGGTGGATGTTGTTCTCCGACTCGGGGTCGGGGTGGAACACCTCGGCGAAGGCGGCGTATTCGTCGCCATCGGCCGAACCGTCGGCCTTGGCCAGCTTCGCGCCCAGCGCCGTGACCGCGGTCGAGAAGGCCGGATCCTGCCCGGGCAGGCCCGGCGGACATTCCTGGCATTCGGCCATGTCCAGCCGGCGCGCGGCGAGGGTTGCGATGTTGCGCCAGAAGGTCATGACCGTGACGAAAATCCAGAAGCATGGCGGAGTGATGACGGCGGAGATACGCCCCCCGCCTCTCAACGGATCACGCTCCCGTCCTGCTTTCTAGCACAAAAACGTCATGCCCCCACCCGCTGCTTGCTGCGGCGCACATTGAAACTTTGTAACGTGTGGGGGCGACGACGACTCGCGCAACGGCAGGCTGCACACAGGAATCTTTGCCGGGAGCGGGAGCGTTTTGGCCGATCCAGCCGTTATGGCGACGCTTGGCCGACCGCGGTGCAAAACACCCGGCGCCATGCTCCGGTCCCAATGCGGCCGGAAATGCTCTATTCGAACGCGACCGACTCTCTGAGCGACGCCCCACCAAGAGGACCTCCGCCCGCATGGCGACCGCCTTCCTTCTCGCCCTGGCCCTGATCGCCCAGGACGCTCCGGTGTCCACCGCGCCGACCGCTTCGGCTCCCCCGCCCCGCACCCAGCCCGCCGCCACCGCCCCGACCGACGACTACGGCTATGTCGGCTGGTGCTATGGCGCGCTGGGCGGCTATGTCGAGCTGTACGACAAGGTGATGCCGGAAGTGACCCGCATCGAGAAGACCTTCCCCGGTCCCGACGGCTTCAACGCGGCCATGAAGGAATATCCGGCGATGCGCGCCCAGGCCAAGAAGGACCTGGCGACCTATCGCTCGGCCATCGTCGCGGCCGAGAAGGCCAGCCCCCGCCCGATCTCGGAATATGGCGCGGCGGCGATCAAGAAGGGCCATTCGGTCTGGACCGGCGCCGATCAGATTGACAAGGCGCGCCTGGCCCAGGTGTGGATGAGCTGGAGCCCGCCGGGCGACTGCGACCCCCGCGCCAAGGCGCTGGAGACCAAGTCCAACCTGTTCGGCCAGGCCCTGAACTACAACGTCAAGAAGCCGGCCGCCGCCGAGACCGCCGTTCCGGAGGCCGCGCCCAGCGCCGTCGAAACCCCCGCGCCGGCGGCCGCACCCGAGGCCCCGCCGCCCGCGCCGACGGCGGAGGCCCCGCCGGCCGAGACTCCCGTGGCCCAGGCTCCGGTCGAGACCCCGGCCGCCACCAAGCCGAAGGTTCAGGCCGCGGCCAAGCCGGCCGCCAGGAAGACCGCGACGGCCCTGCCGCCGATCGGCGCCAAGCCCGCGGCCATGCCGATCGCCGCCAAGGGCGAGGTCATCATCGACCCGAACGACCCCAAGCCCTGCGCCGGCAGCCTGGTCCCGGCCAAGCGCGGCGGCAAGAACGTGCTGATCTGCAAGGCGGACTAGGGATCTAGCGCCCTCTCCCAGCGGGAGAGGGTTTCATGCGCTCGGCAGCATCCCCGTCGTCGCCACGCCCTTGAGCCACCCGTACGACGACTTGGGGGTCCGCACGCCGGTCGCGCGGTCCATCGCCACCAGGCCGAACTTCGAGGTGTAGCCGATGTCCCATTCCCAGTTGTCGATCAGGGTCCAGGTGAAGTAGCCGCCGATCCGCGAGCCGGCCTCCATGGCGCTCTTCACCGCCTCCAGGTGGCGGCGCAGGTACTGGCGGCGGAAGCCGTCGTCGATCACCGCCGGGCCGTCGCCGAACGGGTCGGAACAGCCGTTCTCGGTGATCAGCACCGGCGGGTTGCCGTAGTCCCGGCGGACCATCTCCAGCACCTCGACCAGGCCCGACGGATCGATCTGCCGACCGAAGGCGTCCAGCTCGCCCCCCTTTGGCGGCGCGCCCTCCGCGATGTGGCTGGGGCTGGCCAGATCCAGCTTCACATAGGCCGGAGCGTAGTAATTGACCCCGAGGAAGTCGATCGGCTGTTGGACGACCTTCAGGTCGCCGCCACGGACGTGGCCCTGGAGGAACTCGTCCATCAGCGCCGGATAGGTTCCCTTCAGCAGCGGATCCAGCCAGGCCCGGTTCCACAGCGCGTCCAAGCCGTCGGCGGCGGGGCGGTTCCAGAACGCCAGGGGGCCGCCGGACGCACGACACGGCTGCAGCGCCTGGGTCGTGCCGATCCGCAGGTCGCCCCGGGCCGCGCGCAGGGCCTGGATCGCCAGGCCTTGGCCGAGGTTCATGTGGTGGGTGGTCGGCCCCAGCAGGGCGATGTCCTTCAGCCCCGGCGCGTGCTCGCCCAGCACATGGCCGAACACCGTGTGCACGGCCGGTTCGTTCAGGGTGATGACATGCTTGAGGCGGTCGCCCAGCCGTCCAGCCACGGCCGCGGCGTAGTCGGCGAAGCTCCTGGCGGTGTCGCGCGCGCTCCAGCCGCCCTTGTCCTGCAGGGCCTGAGGCAGGTCCCAATGGAACAGGGTGGCGTAGGGCGTGACCCCCTTGGCGAGACAGGCGTCGACCAGGCGCTCATAGTGGTCCAGGCCCGGGGCGTTGACCGTCCCGGCCCCGGTGGGCAGCACCCGCGACCAGGCGATCGAGAACCGGAAGGCCTTCAGGCCCGCCTCGGCGACCAGATCGACGTCCTCGGCGTAGCGGCGATAGCTGTCGGTGGCGACCTCGGCGGTGGAGCCGTCCTTGATCCGGCCCGGCTGCTTCTGGAATGTGTCCCAGATGCTGGGGCCGCGCCCGTCGGCGGTGGGCGAGCCCTCGGTCTGGAACGCCGCCGTCGCCGCGCCCCAGACGAAATCCTTCGGGAACTGGCGGGATTTCACCGCCGCCTCGGTGGGGCCGACACGGTCGCAGCCGCCCAGCCCCACGCTCGCCGCTCCGCCGATCGCCAGCGCGCCCAGCGCCCTGCGGCTGATGCCCTTGTCGCCCACGTTCGCCCCCCGCCGAAGATCGTCCGCCTTCGTCTTCAGGCAGGATGAACCCAAATCGCGGCGATTGACCAGATGTCACGGGCGCGACGTCGCCGACCTCGAAAGGCCCGCGACCGCCGTCAGGTCACCACGGCGCCCAGGTCACCACCGGCGAGCCGTTCACCAGATGGATCATCAGGGCGCAGTCGGTGACGTCCTTCGACCGCGGTACCGAATTCTGGGTCGAGTACCCGTCGAAGTTGGACCAGTACAGTATGCGGCCGTCGTCATCATCGACCCAGAACGAGACCACCCAGCTTCCGTCGGTGGCGGCCACGTTGATGTGGTGATCGCGCCAATAGTCGGAATTGGAGCAGTCCGGCAGGAAGATCCAGTTGTTGTCCGTGCCGCCCGTGTGGGTGACCGTCCACGCGGGGATCGCGCAATCGTCCTGGGAATGTTCGACACTGGTCAGCTTGGCGTCGACACCCGTGGCGTTTCCGACGGCGTAAAGAACGTGAGCCATGAAGTTTCCCCCTAGTTGTCCTGGTGGATAATTCCACCATGACGACTATGGATCCACCCGATGCCAAAGCCAAGTTTTTCCCCTATTGGATGTTATTTTTTACAACTCACCCTATGAGGGTATCCACGAACCGATCGATCACGCCTTCCAGTTCGGTCAGCGGAACGTTACCGCCCATCACCACCGCGTCGTCGAAGGCGCGCAGGTCGAAGCGAGGCCCGAGCGCGGCCTGGGCCTTGCTTCGCAGGCGGACGATCTCGCTGTGACCGACCTTGTAGCCGCAGGCCTGGCCCGGCCAGGCGCAGTAGCGGTCGACCTCGCCCTGCACCTCCTGGCGGGTCGAGCCGTTGGTGGTCACGAACCAGTCGATCGCCTGGTCGCGAGTCCAGCGCTTGGCGTGGATGCCGGTGTCGACCACCAGGCGGCAGGCCCGGAAGGCGATGGACTGCAGGTAGCCCAGCTGGCCCAGCGGATCGCCGTCATAGGCGCCCAGCTCGTCGGCCAACTGCTCCGCATAGAGGGCCCAGCCTTCCGAATAGGCGTTGAAGGCCAGCAGCGAGCGGACCAGGGGCAGCTTGTAGGTGTACTCCCCCTGCCAGATGTGACCGGGCAAGCCCTCGTGGTAGGTGAGGGTCGGCAGGCTGTAGCGTGGCCACATGCCGGTGTCCCGCAGGTTGATGTAGTAGTTGCCCGGAACCGTGCCGTCGATCGAGCCGGCCGCGGCGTAGCCGCCCGGGGCCCCGTCCTGGATCTCGACCGGCACGCGCTTGATGACCAGGGCGCCCGGCGCCAGCGTGGCGAAGGCGCGCGGCAGGCGGGTGCGGATGTCGGCCACCCGGCCGTTCAGATAGGCCAGGATCTGGGCCCGCCCCTCGTCGGTGTTGGGGAACAGGTTCCTGGGGTCCTCGCCCAGGGCCTTCATCCGCGCGCCGACGCTGCCCTGGGTCAGGCCCTGGGCCTTCAGCAGCGTGTCCATGCGGGCGAACAGCGTCTTCAGCTGCGCCTCGCCCATCTGGTGGATCTCGTCGGGCGTCAGGCGGCTGGTCGTGCCGGCCCTCAGGGCCCAGGCGTAGTAGGCCTCGCCGTCCGGCAGCTTCCAGGCGCCGGCGTCGGAGGTGGCCCTGGCGCGGTGGGCGGTCAGCTCGGCGATCTGGCGGTCCATGGCCGGGGCGATCTTGCCCTCGACGATGGCGGCGGCGCGGCGCGCGGGGTCGCCGGAGATGGCCTTGGCCTTCTTGGCCAGGGAGGTGACCAGGCCCCACTCGGCGACCGGCTGGGCGCGGGCGCCCTTCTGCTGCTTCAGCGTCTTGTCCAGCAGGAAGTCCGGCGCGATCACGCCCAGCGCGCCGTCGTGCTTCAGCCGCGCCGTCTCGCCGTCCAGCTGGGCGGCGTAGAGTTCCAGGCGGTGGAGATAGGCCTCGACGTCGGCGGCGCCCGTCACGCCATGCAGGCTGTCCAGGAAGTCCGGCGTCTCGACGAAGGCGCCGGTGTTCTGGGCCACCACATAGGGCGCGTTGCGATACGACCATTGCGACGACAGGCCGATGGCGTCGCCATAGGGAAAGTCGAAGCCTTCGACGGCCAGTTCGTGGGCGGTCTGGACGACACCCAGGTCGAGGGCGACGGCGGGGCTCAGGCCCTTGCGGTCGACCGCCTTCATCCGCGCGACCCGGGCCTTGGCGGCGGCGGCCAGCCCGCCGCGGCCCGCCAGCGAGCGGTCGGTCAGGCTGGATTTGAGCGCGGCCCGCTTGTCCTTGTCCAGGCCCAGGGCCGAGGCGTTCTCGGGATATTCCCACATCAGGTCCTCGGCGACCCCAGCTAACAGGGCCTCGGCGGCGTCGCCGGGCGCGGCGGCGGCCAGGGCCTCGCCGCTCCCGCCCAGGGCCAGGGTCGCGGCGCCCAGCGCCAGAACGTCTCGTCGATTGAACTGGCTCACGCAGGGCCTCCCGGATTCGCGGGAAACCTAGCCGAGTTCGACGGGGACGCCCACGGCCTCGCGGCGGGGGCGCCCTCATGCGCTGTCCTGGCTGGCCAGCCGCGTGCGCGGCCCCGGCCGTCATGGTATCGTCGCTGCATGAACGCGCCCGTTCGCCCCTCTCCCGACCTGCCTCGCCGGCTGTTCACCACGCAGGACGTGTTCCGCATGGTCGAGGCGGGCGTGATGCAGGAGGACGAGAACGTCGAGCTGATCGGGGGGGAGCTCGTGGTCATGGCGGCCAAGAAGAACGACCACGAGATCTTCAAGAGCGTGCTGCTGGAATGGCTGGTGAAGGGTAAGGCCGACGGCCAGCGCGTGGGCGTGGAGACCACGCTCTACCTGGCCGAAATGCTGTTCGTCGAACCCGACTTGATGCTCTACCCGCGCGCTTTCAAGCCGCAGGATCTGTCGGGCGGCGATCTCATCCTGCTGATCGAGGTCAGCGACGAGAGCCTGTCGCGAGACCTGGGCCTGAAGGCCGCGATCTACGCCGACCACGGCGTGCGCGACTACTGGGTGGTCGATGTCGAGGCGCGGCGGATCATCGTCCATCGCGACCCGACGGACGAGGGCTATCGGTCGGTCCGATCGTTCGAGGCCGACGCCGAGGTGGCGGCGCTGCTGGCGCCGGAATTGCGGACGCGGCTGGCGGATTTGCTGGACTGAAACGGGGACAGGCACATGTGCCTGCCCCGGCCGTGGCGGCCCTAAGCCGCCTCGCCCTTCACTCGCGCCGCCGGATCGTAGTTGAGGATCGGCGACAGCCACTTCTCGGCCATGGCCAGGTCCCAGCCCTTGCGGCGGGCATAGTCCTCGACCTGGTCGAGATCGACCTTGCCGACGCCGAAATAGTGGCTTTGTGGGTGGCTGAAATAGAAGCCTGACACCGCGGCGCCAGGGCTCATGGCGTAGCTTTCGGTCAGGATCATGCCGGTGGCCGCCTCGGCGTCCAGCAGCTTGAACAGCGTGCCCTTCTCGGTGTGGTCGGGCTGGGCCGGATAGCCGGGGGCCGGGCGGATGCCCTGGTATTTCTCGGCGATCATCAGGTCGGTGTCGCGCAGTTCGCCCGGCGCATAGCCCCACAGCTCGACGCGGGCCTTGTAGTGCAGCCACTCGGCGAAGGCCTCGGCCAGGCGGTCGGCCAGGGCCGAGGCCATGATGGCGCTGTAGTCGTCGCCGGCGTCCTTGAAGCGCTTGACGATCTCGTCCTCGCCGTGGCCGGCGGTGACGGCGAAGCCACCCATGTAGTCGCCGCCCTGGCCGATCGGCGCGACGAAGTCGGCCAGGGCGAGGTTGGCCTTGCCCTCGGACTTGTCCATCTGCTGACGCAGGGTGAACAGGCGGGCCAGCTCGGTCGAGCGGCTTTCGTCCGTGTAGAGAACGATGTCGTCGCCATCGGCCTGGGCCGGCCAGAAGCCGACCACGCCCTTGGCCCCGAACCACGTCTCGGCCACCACCTTGTCGAGCATGGCGCGGGCGTCGCGATAGAGATCGGTGGCGGCCTGGCCGACCACGTCGTCCTCCAGGATCTGCGGGAAGCGGCCGATCAGCTCCCAGCTGGCGAAGAACGGCGACCAGTCGATGAACGGGACCAGCTCGGCCAGCGACGGCTCGAACGTGCGCGCGCCGATGAAGGCCGGCTTCGGCGGCTGGTAGCCTTCCCAGGCGATGGCGAACTTGCGCTTGCGGGCGTCGGCGATCTTGGTGCGCGCCTTGGCCGTCTGCCCACGGGCGTACTGCTCGCGGATGCGGACGTATTCGGCGCGGGTCTCGGCCTGCAGCCGGTCGCGATCGCCCGCCGACAGCAGGCCCGAGACCACGCCCACCGCCCGGCTGGCGTCCAGCACATAGGTCGTGGAGCCCGCGCGATAGGCCGGCTCGATCTTCACCGCCGTGTGGGTGCGGCTGGTGGTGGCGCCGCCGATCAGCAGCGGCATGGTGAAGCCCTGGCGCTCCATCTCCGAGGCCACGAACACCATCTCGTCCAGCGACGGGGTAATCAGGCCCGACAGGCCGATCATGTCGACCTTGTGCTTGCGCGCCTCGTCCAGGATGCGGTCGGCCGGCACCATCACACCCAGGTCGATGACCTCGTAATTGTTACACTGCAGGACCACACCGACGATGTTCTTGCCGATGTCGTGGACGTCGCCCTTGACCGTGGCCATCAGGATGCGGCCGGCCTGCTCGCGCGGCTTGCCGGTCTTTTCGGCCTCCATGAACGGTTCGAGATAGGCCACGGCCTGCTTCATGACGCGGGCCGACTTCACGACCTGCGGCAGGAACATCTTGCCCGAGCCGAACAGGTCGCCGACCACGTTGATGCCGTCCATCAGGTGGCCTTCGATCACGTGCAGCGGCCGCTCGACCGACTGGCGCGCTTCCTCCGTGTCCTGTTCGATATAGTCGGTGATGCCGTTGACCAGGGCGTGGGTGATGCGCTCGTTCACCGTGCCCTTGCGCCATTCGAGATTGGCGGTCTGGACCTGGCTCTTGTCGCCCTTGTAGCGCGGGGCCATGTCGACCAGGCGCTCGGTGTTGGAGACGTTGGTCCGCTGCGGACGGTTGAGGATCACGTCCTCGACGGCCTCGCGCAGTTCGGGGTCCAGGGTGTCGTAGACCGGCAGGTCGCCGGCGTTGACGATGCCCATGTCCATGCCCGCCTCGATGGCGTGGTACAGGAACACTGAGTGGATCGCCCGGCGCACCGGCTCGTTGCCGCGGAAGCTGAACGACACGTTCGACACCCCGCCCGAGATGCGGGCGTAGGGGCAGCGCTTCTTGATCTCGCGCACGCCCTCGATGAAGTCGACGGCGTAGTTGTCGTGCTCCTCGATCCCGGTCGCCACGGCGAAGATGTTGGGGTCGAAGATGATGTCTTCCGGTGGGAAACCCACCTTGTCGACCAGGATGCGGTAGGCCTTCTCGCAGATCTCGATCTTGCGGGCGGCGGTGTCGGCCTGGCCGACCTCGTCGAAGGCCATCACTACCACGGCCGCGCCGTAGCGCAGGCACAGCCTGGCCTGCTCGATGAACTTGTCTTCGCCCTCCTTCATCGAGATCGAGTTGACGATCGCCTTGCCCTGCACGCACTTCAGGCCGGCCTCGATCACCTCCCACTTGGAGCTGTCGATCATCACCGGCACCCGGGCGATGTCAGGCTCGGCCGCCATCAGGTTCAGGAAGGTGATCATGGCCTGCTTGGAGTCCAGCAGGCCCTCGTCCATGTTGACGTCGATGACCTGGGCGCCGGCCTCGACCTGCTGGCGGGCGACGGACAGGGCGGCCGAATAGTCGCCCTCGACGATCAGCTTCTTGAACTTGGCCGATCCGGTGACGTTGGTGCGCTCACCGATGTTGACGAAGACGGGTCTCATTGGGATGCGCTCAAGGTCGTTTGCAGGGCGGCGATCTGGGTCAGCCACGCGTCGTGGTCGTCCCCCTCCTGCCAGAGTTCGTCGAGTTCGGAGGCTGGAGCCACAACGCGCGACAGCGCCGATCGGGCCAGGGCGACGGCGCCTTGCGGCGGGGCGCCGAGGGCGGCCTTCAGCTCGCGACGATCATCCGGGAGGATCGTCGCCTCGCCGACCGCGGCCGCGACAATGGCGGCGGCGGCCACGGCCATCTGGCCTTCCGGGGCTTCCAGGTAGCCGACCGTCTTCGTGACATGATCGAGCAGTTGCAGGACCGTGCGCCAATCCGGCGCCTCGGCCAGATCATCGATGAAATCGCTGGCGTCGTCGTTGTCGAACGCCCCGACATTCCACGTTCCCATGGTCAAGCCGCCTCGGCCTTGGCGCGGGCGACCGCCAGGGCGATCTGGCCGTCCAGGAAGTCCTTGAACGCGATCCCCTGGGCCTTCAGCGACTTAGGATACAGCGAGGCGGCCGTCATGCCCGGCAGGGTGTTGATCTCCAGGAAGATCGGGCCGTTCGGCGTGACGATGAAGTCGCTGCGCGAATAGCCGCCCGCACCCACGGTCTTGTGGGCCCGCAGCGCGGCGTCCTGCATGGCGGCGTTGACCTCGGGCGCGAAGGTCGCCGGGCAGATCTCCTCGGTCGTCTTGGCCAGGTACTTGCCGACATAGTCGAAGGCCCCGTCGGCCGGACGGATCTCGACCGGCGGCAGGGCGAAGACCTGGCCGTCCTGCTCCAGCACCCCGCAGGTGGCCTCGGCCCCGGCCACGAACGGCTCGATGACATAGGCCTCGCGGGCGGCCGCGGCCTTCAGCGTTTCGAGATCGGCGGCCTGGTTGACGAAAATCAGGCCGTAGCTGGAGCCGTCGGCCACCGGCTTGGCGACCAGCTTGCCGTATTTTTCCAGCGCCGCCGGTGCGTCGGCCAGTTCGACGGTCGAGGGCGCGACCACGCCGGCCTTGGCCACGGCGGCCTTGGTGGCGATCTTGTCGAAGGCCAGGCGGCTGGACTTGGAGTCCGAGCCGGTGAAGGCCACGCCGCGCGCCTCGCACAGGGCCGCCAGGTCCCCGTTCTCGGCCGCGCCGCCGTGCATGCCCAGCACCAGCACGCGGTCCTCGGCCTTGGCCTTGTCCAACGCCGCCTCTATGCCGCCGATCGGCGCGCCCTCGGTCGGCAGGTCGATCTCGAACGGCCGCTCGTGGGCCTGCAGCACCGCGTCGCTGGCCACATAGACCCGGTCGTCGGGCGCCCAGAACCACAGGTCGGCGTCCGGCAAGGCCTTGGCCAGGGCCTTGGCGCTGGCCACCGAGACCAGGCGCTCGCGGCTCATGCCGCCGAAAAGGATGGTGGTGCGCATCGTCGGAATCTCTAGGCCAGCTCGAAGGGTTCCAGGCCCGCCAGGCGCATGGCCTTCGGACGCTCGGGGATGGCGCGGGGCGCGACGCCGCGCACCTCGTCGGCCACGTGCTTGATGTGGTCCGGCGTGGTGCCGCAGCAACCGCCCAGGATGTTGACGATGCCGTCCTTGGCCCACTCGTGCAGCTGGTGGCCGGTCTGGTGCGGTTCCTCGTCGTACTCGCCCATGGCGTTGGGCAGGCCGGCGTTGGGATAGGCCGCCACCAGGGTGTCGGCGATGCGGGCCATCTCGGCGATGTGCGGCCGCATCAGATCGGCCCCCAGGGCGCAGTTGAAGCCCACCGCGAACGGCTTGCAGTGCTTGACCGAGTTCCAGAACGCCTCGGCCGTCTGGCCCGACAGGGTGCGGCCCGAACGGTCGGTGATGGTGCCGCTGATCCAGATCGGCAGCTCTTCATGGCCCTCGTCACGCAAGTCCAGGATCGCCTTGATCGCGGCCTTGCAGTTGAGGGTGTCGGTGATGGTCTCGATCAGGAAGAGGTCGACGCCCCCTTCGTAGAGCGCCGCCACCTGCTCGCGATAGGCCTGGTAGACCTGGTCGAAGCTCACCTTGCGCGCGCCCGGATCGTTCACGTCCGACGACATCGACAGCATGACGTTCAGCGGCCCGATCGAGCCGGCGATGAAGCGCGGCTTTTCCGGGTGCTCGGCCAGCCAGCGGTCGGCGACCTGGCGGCCGATGCGGGCGCCTTCGTAGTTGATGTCGCGCACGGTGGCGGCGTCCAGGCCGTAGTCGGCCTGGGCGATGGTGGTGCCCGAGAAGGTGTTGGTCTCCGAGATGTCGGCGCCGGCCGCGAAATAGGCGTCATGCAGCTCGGCCACTAGGTCGGGCCGGGTCAGGCACAGGATGTCGTTGTTGCCCTTCATCTGGCCGTCGTAGTCGGCGAAGCGCTCGGCGCGGTAGTCGGTCTCGGTCAGCTTCTTCTTCTGGAACATCACGCCCCACGAGCCGTCCAGGATCAGGATGCGTTCCTTGGCGGCGGCCTTGAGGGCTTCGATGCGCCCGGCGCGAGTGGTGAGATCGGTCATGATCGGCTCCTGCCGGAGGATGGGGCTCCGGCCGTTCGGGTCTTTCTAGCGCTTCGCGAGGAAGCGGGACTCAATTCTGCGCGCTCGCGCCCATGTCACGGCTTTGGGGCGGCTTGCTGGCGGGCCAGCTCCTTGTCGAAGGCCGCCTCCGAAGCGGTGGCGTAGCGGACGATTTCGCCGGGATCGACGAAGGCGTTGACGTCGCCGGCCAGCATCTTCTTGCGCTTGGCCAGCAGGTTCCCCTGCTCCTCGTGGCTGGGCAGCATCACGTCGGTGGGCAACGCCTTCAGCGTGGCGAAGGTGGCGCGATAGTCGGCGACGATGGACCTGTAGGTCTTGTTGCCCACCAGCACGTTGCCGGCCACCGAGGCCGAACAGGGGAAGGTGACGTTCAGCGGCCGGTCGCGGTCGATCACCTGGGTGGTCCAGGTGGTGCAGCCGATCGTGTGGCCCGGCGTCAGGTGGGCGACCAGGATGGTCTCGCCCAGCTTCAGCTTCTGGCCGTCGCCGAACGCCTTGTCGACCTTGACCGGCGCGAACGGCGTCAGCCCGTTGGCGTTGTCGCCGAAGTGCTGGCCCTTCTTCAGGGCCGGCTCGTCCGGGCGCGAGGCCCAGACCTTGGCGCCGGTGTCGGCCTTCAGCTGGGCCAGGCCCCCGGCGTGGTCGAAATGGGCGTGGGTGTTGATCAGGACCTTCACGTCCGAGAGCTTGAAGCCCAGGGCCTGGATATTGGCCTCGATCAGCTTGGCGCCGGCCGGCGACGGACCGCTGTCCAGCAGAACGTGGCCTTCCGACGACGAAATCAGCCAGGCCGACAGACCTTCGGAGCCGACATAGTAGATGTTGCCGACCACCCGGTAGGGCCGGATCGGCTTGGACCAGTTGGCCGGATCGTCGGCATGCGCCGCGCCGGCCAGGGCCAGACTCAGGGCCGCCAGGAGGATCGCCGCCGCGCGTCTCACGCCGCCGCCTCCGCCGAGAGGGGAGCCGGCGCCGGTGCGGCCTCGCGCACGCCCAGCACGCGGCAGATGGCGTAGACCAGGTCGGCCCGGTTCAGGGTGTAGAAGTGGAAGTCGGAGAAGCCCTGCTCCTGCAGCTTGGCGCACATCTCCGAGGCCACCGAGCAGGCGATCAGCCGGCGGGTGTCGGCGTCCTCGTCCAGGCCGTCGAACAGGTTGGCCAGCCAGCCCGGCACCGCCGTCTGGCAGGCCGCCGACATCTTCACCAGGCCCTTGAAATTGGTCACCGGCATGATGCCCGGCACGATCGGGATGGTGATCCCGGCCGCGCGCACCTTGTCGACGAACCGCAGGAAAGCGTCAGTGTCGAAGAAGAACTGGCTGATGGCCAGGGTCGCGCCGGCGTCGACCTTGGCCTTCAGCACCTCGATGTCGTGCTCGATCGACGGGCTTTCGGGATGCTTCTCCGGATAGACCCCGACCAGCACGTTGAACGGCGCGATCGCGGTCAGGGCCGAGGTCAGCTCGGTGGCGTTCTTGTAGCCGTCCTCGCGCGGCACGTAGACGCCGCCGATGCCGCCCTCGCCGGGCGGCGGGTCGCCACGCAGCGACACCACGTGACGCACGCCGGTCTCCCAGTATTCGCGGATCACCTCGTCCACCTCGGCGCGGCTGGCGCCGACGCAGGTCAGGTGGGCGGCGGGCTTGAGGCTGGTCTCGTCCAGGATGCGCTTGACCGTGCGGTGGGTGCGCTCGCGCGTCGAACCGCCCGCCCCGTAGGTCACCGAGACGAAGGCCGGGTCCAGCGGGGCCAGGCGCTTGATCGCCGCCCAGAGGTTTTCTTCCATCTGTTCGGTCTTGGGCGGGAAGAACTCGAACGAGACGCGCGGACGGTCGGTGCGCTCGCCGGCGCGGGCGACCGGGCCCAGGACGCGACGAATGGGAGGAACGGTCATGCGGCGCTTCTTTCGGCGGTCTTGGCGGCGTTTCGAACCGCGGCCAGGCCGTGGGGACGACGCGCGGTCCAGATCTTGACGGTAAGGCCCTCGTCGGAGGTCGGCGGCAGGGCGATATTGGCGTCCAGGACCAGGCCGGCGGCCTCGATCCAGGCGATGATCTCGGCGTCGGCGAAGCCCAGACGGCGGTGCTGGTGGTTCTCGCGCAGGAACTCGTGGTCGTGGGGCGCGAAATCGGCGATCAGCAGCAGGCCGCCCTCGGCCACCAGGCGCGCGGCCTCGGCCACGGCGGCGGGGGGATCGCCCAGATAGTGCAGCACCTGGTGCACGGTCACCAGGTCGGCGCAGCCGCCCGGCAGGCCGGTGGCGAAGATGTCGCCGTGGCGCAGCTCGCACTGGGCCAGCCCCGCCTTGGCCACCTCGTCGCGGGCGATGTTGAGCATCTGCTGCGACAGGTCCAGACCCAGGGCCGCTCCCGCGCGACGCCCGAAGAGCGTCAGCATGCGACCCGCGCCCGCGCCCAGGTCGACCATCTCGTCGAAGGGCCCCTCGCCCGCCGCCTGCAGGATCGCGGCCTCGACCTCGGCCTCGTCGACGTACAGCGAGCGGATCTCGTTCCAGCGGGCGGCGTTGCGGGCGAAATAGGCCTGGGCGCCGGCCGCGCGCTCGGCGCGCACCAGGGCCAGCCGTTCGGCGTCGCCCCGGGCGACGGGATCCCGCGGGTCGATCAGCTCCAGGGCCCGCTCGATGACGGCGCGCCCCGGCGACTTCAGGGCCAGGCGGTAGAACACCCAGGCGCCGTCCGGGAACCGTTCGACCAGGCCGGCCTCGGCCAGCAGCTTCAGGTGCCGGGAAACGCGAGGCTGGCTCTGGTCCAGGATCCCGCACAGCTCCAGTACCGAAAGCTCTTCGGCCGCCAGCAAGGCCAGCACCCGCAGGCGGGTCGACTCGCCCGCCGCGCGCAACAGATCCACCACCTGTTCGGACGACACTTTCATGGGGACATAAAGATATCTTTATGTCCGATTTGGCAAGCTAAATCCGCTTCGGCCGTCTGGCGAGAAGACGAATCCTCCGTCCAACCATGGTGGTAAACTATGCCTCGGACGGGGCCTTCGCCGGTTCCCAGAGCTCAATCTTCACCCCAGCGGGATCGATAAGCCAGGCGAACCGCCCCATATCCTCGTCCTGCCGGCCGGTCGGCTCCACCCCTTCGGCGGCGGCCTTGGCCAGCACCCCGTCCAGGTCGTCGACGATGAAGTTGATCATGAACGGCGCCTGGGACGGTTCGAAATAGTGGGTGTCGGCCGCGAACGGCGACCAGTTCGTGCCGCCGACCCGGGTAGGCTTGAACGCGACCCCGCCCCAGTCGGACACCTCGAAGCCCAGCACCCGGGCGTACCAGGCGCCCACGGCGGCGGGATCCTCCGCCTTGAAGAACACCCCGCCCAAGCCCAGGACCTTGGCCATCCAGACCTCCCTCGGCCGAGCACGGACCCGCCCAGCCCGGCCCGAGCTTGCGGCCGGACCCGGCACGGCGCAAGCACGCCGATCAAGGCCGATAATCCGCTCGTCGCGCGGCCGGCGCGACGAGCGGGACGGACCCTAGGGTCCGGACTCAATTAGATCGTTGATTTTCAGTTGTCATCCCGGCTCTACGGTCCGCCTGGCGGACCGTAGAGCCGGGCCCCAGGGGCGAGCGCACCGCGCCAGCCCCTGGATCCCGGACAAGCGCTACGCGCTTTCCGGGATGACAACCAATGAGAGCGCCGATTTCGCTTGGGTATCACCGGCACGCAATTGAGGCCGGTCCCTAGCCATCCACCGGCGAAGCCAGGGCCTCGCCCTTGAAGAACCGGCGCAGGTTCTCGACGGTCAGCCCGACCATGGCCGGGATGCTGTCCAGGGTCGCGCCGGCGGTGTGAGGGGTCAGCACGGTGTGCGGCACGCCGGCCCAGCGCGAAGCCGGGGTCGGCTCGTGGTCGAACACGTCCAGCCCGGCCATGCCCAGCCGGCCGTCCCTGAGCGCGGCGATCAGGGCGTCCTCGTCGACCAGCGAGCCGCGGGCGATATTGACCAGCAGGCCCTGCGGCCCCAGGGCCTCGATGACCGCCTGGTTGATCATGTGACGGTTCGTGGCGTCGGGGCGGGCGCAGACCACCAGGATGTCGCTGTCCCGCGCGAGGTCCAGGAGGCTTCTGGCGCGCGGGCGCTCGGTCTCCTTGGGGCGGGGCGCCCACCACGAGACCTTCAGCTCGAAGGCCTCCAGCCGCTGGGCCACCGCCTCGCCGATATGGCCCAGGCCGACGACGCCGGCCTTGCGGCCGCGCAGGCCGTGACGGGGGCTCATCCGCTCCATGCTGGTCCAGTGGCCGCTGCGCAGCTTCTGGTCGCCCTCGACGATGCCGCGCCAGGCGGCGAGAACCAGACCCACCGCGTGGTCGGCGACGTCGGCAGCGTTGAGGCCCGTCGAATGGGTGACGGCGATGCCGTGCTGCTTGCACCAGGCCACGTCGACGCCGTCGTAGCCGACGCTGACGCACGCGATCAGGCCCAGGCGCGGCATCTCCGACAACAGGTCCTTGGCCAGCACCATCTCGCCGGCGTGGACGATGGCCCGCACCTGTCGCCCCGGCCCGTCCAGGAACGCCAGGCGGTCGGGATAGTCCCACAGCCTGTGCACCTGGTACGCCCCCTCGAGAAGCGGCTGCAGCGGCATCAGCATCTCGTGCGAAAGGGCGATGTGGGGTTTTTCGGCGGGCGTTTGGGGCATGTTTTTCTCCATCCCGGACGACGCGCGCGGCCTGGATGGACCACGCCTCCGCGATCTGTTCCTGAAAGATCGGGATCAGTTTCGCCAGATCAAGCTACTCCGGTCCCTGGCGAACGCCATGGGCCGCCAAGTCTCGGAATAGTGATCACGCAAGGGCCCGACGCCAGTCCCTGGGCGAACGCCTCGATCATCTTGGCCTCCAGGCTGACGGGGGAACCGGCCTTTCAAACCCGGTCGCGCGGACCCTGGTTCCGAGGCTTGCATAGGCCAAGCTGTGAACTGCGGCCACGCTCAGGGGTTTTGCTCAACGACGCGATCCCGTGGACGCGCCAGTTCTGGAGAAACTCCCCATGATGATCAGAACCCTCGCCGCCGGCGCCGCCCTGGCCTTGCTCGTCGCCGGCGCCGCCTCCGCCGCGCCCCAGTCCAAGGCCTCGGCCGCCGCGGCCAGCCCCAAGCAGCCGATCCCCTACAGCCAGCTCGAGGCCTATCTGAAGGCCTCGCCCAAGGTGCGGGCCAGCAAGGACTGGTGGAGCGGATCAGCCTCGACCGGCATGTCGACCGACACCTCGGCCACCGCGCCGGCCACCGCGCCCGCGACCGACACCTCGGCCTCGACGTCGACCTCGACGACCACCGACACGTCGGTGAACCCCTCGACCTCGTCGACCATGCCGTCGGAGTCCTCGACCAGCATGCCGGCCACCCCGCCGACCATGCCGGATTCCGCGACCCCGGCCCCGGGTTCGAACCTGCCCGGCTCGACCACGACGCCCGGCGCGCCGACCGAACCGAAGTAGGGCTGGCCCGAAACGACGACGGGGCGGCCCTCGCGGACCGCCCCGTCGCGTAGCCGAAACCGCGCGCTACTATCGCGCGAACTTCTGGAACTTGATGCGCTTGGGGATCAGGCTGTCGGCGCCCAGGCGGCGCTTCTTGTCTTCCTCGTACATCTCGAAGTTGCCCTCGAACCATTCGACGTGGCTGTCGCCCTCGAAGGCCAGGATGTGGGTCGCCAGGCGGTCGAGGAACCAGCGATCGTGGCTGATGACCACGGCGCAGCCGGCGAACTCTTCCAGAGCCTCTTCCAGGGCCTGCAGGGTCTCGATGTCCAGGTCGTTGGTCGGTTCGTCGAGCAGCAGCAGGTTGCCGCCGGTGGCCAGGGTCTTGGCCAGGTGGACACGATTGCGCTCACCGCCCGACAGCAGGCCGACCTTCTTCTGCTGGTCGCCGCCCTTGAAGTTGAAGCTGCCGACATAGGCGCGGGAATTGATCTCGCGCTTGCCGACGATCATCACGTCGGTGCCGCCGCTGATCTCTTCCCAGATGGTCTTGTTGGCGTCCAGGGCGTCGCGCGACTGGTCGACATAGGAGAGCTTGACGGTCTCGCCGACCTTGACCGTGCCCTGGTCGGGCTGCTCGCGGCCGGTGATTAGCTTGAACAGGGTCGACTTGCCGGCCCCGTTGGGGCCGATCACCCCGACGATGCCGTTCGGCGGCAGCTTGAACGACAGGTCCTTGAACAGCACCTTGTCGCCGTATTCCTTCTCCAGGCCGGTGACTTCCAGCACCACGTTGCCCAGGCGCGGGCCGGGCGGGATCTGGATGTGGGCGTGGGTCTGGGCGGCGCGGGCGTTCTCCTGGGCGGCGACCATTTCCTCGTACGAGGCCAGGCGGGCCTTGGACTTGGACTGACGGGCCTTGGGCGAGCTGCGGACCCATTCCAGTTCGCGGGTCAGGGCGCGCTGGCGGGACTCGGACTCCGACTGCTCCTGGACGACGCGCTTCTGCTTCTGCTCCAGCCAGCCGGAATAATTGCCCTCGTAGGGGATGCCCTTGCCGCGATCCAGCTCCAGCGTCCACTTGGTGACCTGGTCCAGGAAGTAGCGATCGTGAGTGACCAGGATCACGCAGCCCGGGAAGTTTTCCAGATGGTGCTGCAGCCAGGCCACCGACTCGGCGTCCAAGTGGTTGGTCGGTTCGTCCAGCAGCATGATGTCGGGCTTGCTGAGCAGCAGGCGCGCCAGGGCGATGCGGCGCTTCTCGCCGCCCGACAGGCTTTCGATATTGGCGTCGTTGGGCGGGCAGCGCAGGGCGTCGATGGCCATCTCGACCTTGGAGTCGATGTCCCACAGGTCGCGGGCGTCGATGATCTCCTGGAGCTTGGTCATCTCCTCCATCAGCTCGTCGGAATATTCCTCGCCGAGCTTGGCGGCCAGGGCGTTGTACTGGTCGAAGACCTTCTTGTCCTCGCAGTCGGCGATGACGTTGCCCCAGACGTCGAGCGTCGGGTCCAGCACCGGCTCCTGCGGGAGGTAGCCGCGCTTGATGCCCTCGGCCGCCTTGGCCTCGCCCGAGAACTCCTTGTCGAGCCCGGCCATCACCTTCAGCAGGGTCGACTTGCCCGAGCCGTTGACGCCCACGACGCCGATCTTGGCGTCGGAATAGAACGACAGCCAGATGTTCTCGAAGACCTTCTTGCCGCCGGGATAGGCCTTGGTCAGACCTTGCATCTGGAAAATATATTGCTGAGCCATGGGGGGCGTCGGCCTCTTCGGTATTCGGGATCGGGGGGTCGGGCGCTCAGATAGCCTCCGGGGCGGGATTCCGCAATGTTCCCGGCGGGCGCGGACAGCTGGCGGGCTGTCATTCCGCCGTCGCGGTTCCGTCGGAAACCCGACACGGAACTGTCGGCGCGCTGTCGTCGAGCGCTGTTACCGCAGCTCCCCAAGCCGGCGCCGCTCCCCCTGAGCGCCGGCGTGGGGATACGAGCATGCAACGACACCTGATGCTGGGCGGGGCCTTTTGCGCCTTGCTGTTGGCCGCGCCGCACCTGGCCCTGGCCGCCGAACCCGCCGCCGCCGCGGCGCCCGCCGACGCCGCCCCGGCCGACGCCACCGAAGTCGACGCCGTGGTCGTGCTGGGCCAGGGCCAGAGCCGGTCGGTCCAGATGCTGAACGCGCAGGCCCTGTCGCTGGAAGCGGCGGGCACCAGCCCGATCAAGGCCGTCGCCAAGCTGCCGGGCGTCAACTTCCAGTCGGCCGACGCCTTCGGCGCCTACGAGTGGTCGACGCGCATCTCGATCCGCAGCTTCAACCAGAACCAGCTGGGCTTCACCCTGGACGGCGTGCCGCTGGGCGACATGAGCTACGGCAACTACAACGGCCTGCACATCAGCCGGGCGATCGGTTCCGAGAACATCGGCACGGTCGAGCTGGCCCAGGGCTCGGGCGCCCTGGACACGGCCTCGACCTCGAACCTGGGCGGCGCGCTGAAGTTCACCTCGCGCAAGCCGTCGGAGACGTTCGGCGTCCTGGCCGCCGCGACCGGCGGTTCGGACAGCACCTGGCGCGGCTTCGTGCGCCTGGACACCGGCGTGCTGCCCAGCGGCGCCACGGCCTATCTGAGCTACTCCAAGCAGGAAGGCGACAAGTGGAAGGGCGAGGGCCAGCAGAACCAGGAGCAGATCAACTTCAAGATCGTCCAGCCGGCCGGCCCGCTGACGATCACCGCCTGGGCCAACGGCTCCAAGCGCCGTGAGAACGACTACCAGGACCTGTCGCTGGGGATGATCAAGCGCCTCGGCTACGGCTGGGACAACATCTCGGGCGACTGGGCCAAGGCGGTGCGGATCGCCGATGTCGGCAACAATCGCGGCGACTCGGGCGCCCCGCCCACCAACCCGGCGGCCGGCACGGCCTATCCCTCGCCCATCGCCACGCTGGACGACGCCTATTACGACGCCGCCGGCCTGCGGGACGACGTGATCGGCGCGGTGACCCTGGACGCCGACGTCAACGAGCACCTGAGCCTGTCGGGCACGGCCTATGGCCACACCAACAACGGCCAGGGCCTGTGGTACACGCCCTACGTCCCCTCGCCCAACGCCTACACCCCCGGCGCGACCACCAACAACGCGCCGATCTCGGTCCGCACCACCGAATACGACATCAACCGCGCCGGCGTGATCGGCTCGGCCACCCTGACGCTGGGCGCCCACAAGGTCGAGGGCGGCTGGTGGTACGAGGACAACGACTTCAACCAGGCTCGCCGCTTCTACGGCCTGGATCGGGCCGCGCCGCAACGCGACAGCCTGGAGTTCCAGTCCAACCCGTTCGCGACCCAGTGGGCCTATTCGTTCGAGACCCTGACCAGCCAGTTCCATCTGCAGGACACATGGTCGGTGACCGACGCCTTCACGATCAACGCCGGCTTCAAGTCGCTGCGGGTCAAGAACGCGGCCAACACCGTCGTGGCCCCGTCCAGCGGCGCGATCACCGGCTCGATCGTTTCCAAGGACAGCTTCCTGCCGCAGGTGGGCGCCACCTGGCGGATGAACGACAATCACGAGTTCTTCGGGTCGTACTCGGAAAACATCCGCGCCTTCGTCGCCGCGGCCACCAGCGGGCCGTTCTCGACCACCCAGGCCGGCTTCAACGCGATCCGCAACACCCTGAAGCCGGAAGCCTCCAAGACCGTCGAACTGGGCTGGCGCTTCCACAACGAGACCCTGCAGGCCGTGGTCGACGTCTATCACGTCGACTTCGAGAACCGCCTGCTGGCCACCCAGGCCGGCGCGGGCATCGTCGGCAATCCGTCGGTGCTGGCCAATGTCGGCAGCGTCGAGAGCCAGGGCTTCGAAGTGGCCGGCACGTGGCGCTTCCTGCCCGACTGGTCGCTGTTCGCGTCCTACGCCTACAACGACTCCACCTACAGCGACGACGTCCTCAACGGGGCCGGCGCCCTGGTGGCCCGCACCGCCGGCAAGAACACCGTCGACACCCCCAAGAACCTGTTCAAGACCGAGCTGTCGTACGAGCACGCCGGCTTCTTCGCCAAGGTCTCGGCCAACTACACCGACAAGCGGTTCTTCACCTACACCAATGACCAGAGCGTGCCGTCCTACACCCTGGTCGACCTGACGGCCGGCTACCGCTTCCAGGGCGAGGGCTGGACCAAGGGCCTCGAAATCCAGGCCAACATCACCAACCTGACCGACGAGAACTACGTCTCGACGATCGGCTCGAACGGCTTTGGCAATTCGGGCGACAACCAGACCCTGCTGGCGGGCGCGCCTCGCCAGGCGTTCGTGACCGTCAAGAAGCAGTTCTAGGCGGGCGACCTCGTCCGAGCGGCGAAGGGCCGGAGGGCGACCTCCGGCCCTTTTTCGTTTCCGCCCGCGAGCGGGTCGGCCTGAGGTCGCGCGCAAAAAGAAAGCCCGGCCAAAAGACCGGGCTGAAGTTCATTAGGGAGGAAACGCCCAGGAAGGGCAGAGGCGCTCGGCGCCTCACGGGCCCCTGTTACCGCTAACAGGTGGGTCATGGCAAGTGTTTCCTTCGCCACGCGGCGAGCTGACGCACCCGCCGCGCTGCCGCCGGCCCGTTTTCCCCGCCAAAAGGTCCGAACTTCCCTGCTGACAACGGCCACGCTCGTCTCTAGCGTCCCGCGCCATGATCAGACCCTCGCTCCTGGCCATCGCGGCCTGCCTCGCCCTGTCATCGCCGGTCCTGGCGGAAAAACTCACCCCCGAGCGAATCTTCGCCGACCCGGCCCTGAACGGTCCCACCGCCAAGGGCGTGGCCCTGTCGCCGGACGGCAAGCGCGTCACCTACCTGAAGGGCAAACCCGAGGCGGCCAACGTCCAGGACCTGTGGGCCGCCGACGTCAAGGGCGGCGAGCCCTACCGCCTGATCGACTCCGCGGCCCTGTCGTCGGGCGGCAAGGAACTGTCGGAGGCCGAGAAGGCCCGCCGCGAACGGGCCCGCGTCTCGGCCCGCGGCATCGTCGAGTACAGCTGGGACGAGGAAGGCCGCTTCATCCTCGTGCCGCTGGACGGCGACCTCTATCTGGACAGCGTCGCCGACGGCAAGGTCAGCCGCCTGACCGACACCCCCGGCGACGAGGTCGACGCCAAGGTCTCGCCCAAGGGCGGCTTCGTCTCCTATGTCCGCGACCAGAACCTCTACATCAAGCCCCTGAATGGGGGAGCGTCCGGCGGGGCCGAGAAGGCCCTGACGACGCAGGGCAAGGACGCCCTGTCCTTCGGCGTGGCCGAGTTCGTCGCCCAGGAGGAGATGGACCGCTTCACCGGCTACTGGTGGAACCCCAACGAGACCAGCATCGCCTATACCCGCGTCGACGAGAGCGGCGTCGACGTGATCCCGCGCGCCGACATCGGCCCGGGCGGCGCTACCGTGGTCGAGCAGCGCTATCCGCGCGCCGGCCGCCCCAACGCCGTGGTCGACCTGTTCGTCCAGGACCTGGCGACGGGCAAGACCGTCCAGATCGACCTGGGCCCGAACAAGGACATCTATGTCGCCCGCGTCGACTGGTCGGCCGACGGCAAGACCCTGTACGTCCAGCGCCAGACCCGCGACCAGAAGACCGTCGAGCTGATCGCCTACGACCCGGCCACCGGCCCTGGTCAGATGGTTGGGGGCCGGACGATCGTCACCGACACCGACGCCCACTGGGTCGAGCTTTCCGACGACTTCAAGCCGCTGAAGGACGGCACCTTCCTGTGGTCGTCCGAAAAGTCGGGCTACAAGCACCTCTACCACTACGCCGCCAGCGGCAAGCTGATCGCCCAGGTCACCCAGGGCGACTGGCCGGTCAACGCCCTGGAAGGCGTCGACGAGGCCCGCAAGGTCGCCATCTTCTCGGCCTCGATGGACACCCCGCTGGAGCGGCGGATCTACGAGATCTCCTATGCCAAGCCCCCTCAGGGAAAGAATGGCAAGCCCAAGGCCCTGACCCCGGCCGGCGGCTGGTGGACCGCCAAGGTGGCCGAGACCGGCGGCGCCTTCACGGCCGGCTACAGCGATCCGAAGACTCCACCGCAGATGGCGCTCTATGACGCGAGCGGCAAGCGCGTGCGCTGGATCGAGGAGAACCGGCTCGACGCCAGCCACCCGTACTGGCCCTACGCCGCCACCCTGCCCGTCCCCGAATACGGGACGCTGAAGGCGGCCGACGGCGAGGTGCTGCACTACGAGATCCTCAAGCCGGTCGGCTTCGACCCGGCCAGGAAGTATCCGGCCATCGTCTCGGTCTATGGCGGCCCGCACGCCCAGACCGTCAGCCGGTCGTGGCAGAAGGTCGGCGAGCGGCCCTATCTCGAGGACGGCTATGTCGTCTTCAAGCTGGACAACCGCGGCAGCGCCAACCGCTCGGCCCGGTTCAAGCGAGCCCTGGATCGCCGCATGGGCACGGTCGAGGTCGGGGACCAGCTGGTCGGCGCCAGGTTCCTGCGGTCGCTGCCCTATGTCGACGCCGACAGGCTGGGCGTGATGGGCTGGTCGTACGGCGGGTTCATGACCCTGATGCTGATGACCGCGCCCGACACCCCGTTCAAGGCCGGGGCCGCGGGCGCGCCGCCCACCGCGTGGGGCCTCTACGACACCCACTACACCGAGCAGTTCATGGGCAAGCCGGACGAGAACAAGGACGGCTACGCCGCGTCCGACGTGCTCGACCGGCTGAAGACCCTCAAGCCGAACAGCCTGCTGCTGCTGCACGGCATGGCCGACGACAACGTCATCTTCGAAAACAGCACCCGCCTGATCGCGGCGCTGCAGAAGAACGCCATCCCGTTCGAGATGATGCTCTATCCGGGCGAGCGCCACAGCGCGCCCGGCAGCAAGACCAAGGGCCTGCACGTGCTGAAGACCCATCTGGAGTTCTTCGATCGCCAGTTGAAGGGGCAATAGCCCCGGCCCTGCTTCCCCTTTCCAGCCGTCATCCCGGGCCTCGCTGTTCAGTTCGGGGACATGGCGGACACCTGTTCGGGGACATGACTGACAGGTTTGGGGTCGGTCAAGTCGATGGTG
>NZ_JBWKPX010000034.1:0-48657 GCF_059418465.1 Caulobacter sp. GW821-FHT09A05 | reverse complement strand
GGCCGCAGCGCCACCAACGTGGTCGGCAACTCCGTCGCCGCCGCCGTGGTCGCCAAGTGGGAGGGCGAACTGGACGAGCCGGATGTGGACGTCGAGCCGGCGTAAAAAGTTCGGCGCGAGGGGTGAGGGGCTCGGCTCAGCTTCCGTCTAACCCTTATCAGCACCGTCGACCTCGGTAGGATCGCGTTCCATGAAGCTCGTCTTGAAAGCCACCGTCAGCGCCGTCGCCCTCGGCGCGGCCCTGTTCCTCGCGTCGGCCGGCGCCGGCGTCGCCGCGTCTCCCAAGGCCGAGGTGACGGCGATCATGGGCGCGACCGTGTTCGACGGCACGGGCGCCGAACCGCGCCTGGCCAACGTGGTGATCCGCGACGGGCGCATCGCGGAAGTGGGGCCTGGCGTGAAGGCTCCCAAGGGTGCGCGGGTGATCGACGCCAAGGGCCAGGCGATGCTGCCGGGCTTCTACGACCTGCACACCCACTGGACGCCCAGCGGCATGCCGGGAACCACGCCGCAGATCGCCGCCGCCTATGTCTCGGCCGGCGTCACCACGGTCAGCGACTTCAACGCCACGCCGGAATCCTTCGCCCCGCGCCGTCAGTGGCTGTCGACCCTGGTCGCGCCTCACGTCAATTTCGCCGCCCGCATGAGCACGCCTGGCGGCCATGGCGCGGACTGGGCCGACAGCAACACCACCAAGTGGGTCAATACGCCCGAGGCCGCCCGGGCCGCCGTGCGTACGATCGCCGGCTACAAGCCCGACCTGATCAAGGCCTTCACCGACGGCTGGCGCTACGGCGTCGCACCCGACAACACCAGCATGGACGAGTGGACCTTGGCCGCCCTGGTCGACGAGGCCCACAAGAACCAGCTGAAGGTGTTCACTCACACCGTGACCGTCGATCGTGGCGAGGCGGCGGGCCGCGCCAAGGTCGATGTGATCACCCACAGCCTGCAGGACCGGCCGCTGGACGCCGAAGCCATCGCGGCGATCAAGGCCGGCGGCACGTCCGACACCCCCACCTTGGCCGTCTATGAACCGACCAAGGCTGGTCCACCGCGCGACATGAGCGATCCCAAGGTCAAGCAGAGCTTCCAAAAGTTCGACTACGCCCTGGCCAACGCCAAGGCGCTGCACGACGCGGGCGTGACCGTCGCCCTGGGCACCGACGCGGGCATGCCCGCGACGCCGCACGGCGTGTCGACCCTGCACGAGATGGAACTGCTGGTTCGCGCCGGCCTGACGCCGGCCCAAGCTTTGATCGCGGGCACCGCCGACAGCGCCAGGGTCATCGGTCAGCTTGACGACCGAGGCACGATCGAACCGGGCAAGCGCGCCGACCTGGTGCTGATCAAGGGCGCGCCCTGGAAGGCCATCGAGGACGTCCGCAAGACCGACCGGGTGTTCATCGACGGCAAGTTGGTGTTCGGACCGGGGGCGCCGGCGATGACCGCCAACGTCGCGACCACCATGCCGCCCGTCCAGGCCAAGGCGCTGATCGACGATTTCGAGCGCGCGGACGGCCGTTCCAGCCTGGACACCCTGCGCAACGACGATCCCGACGGGGGACTGGATCGCACCGTCGAGATCAGCCAGGTGATCTCGCGCGGGACCGAGGGCTGGGCGCTGTCGATCGCCGCGCGCATGGCCATGAAGGCCAAGCCCAACGCCGGCGTCATCATTCCTCTGACCCGAGGCTCGATCCAGCCGGTCGACGCCCGCGCCTTCGAGGGCGTGCGCTTCGAGGTGCGCGGCGACGGCGACTACGCTCTGGGCGTCACCACCACGACCGCTCGCTGGTCCGCGCCGTTCACGGCAGGTCAGGCGTGGCGCACGGTGGAGGTGCCGTTCTCCGCGCTCAAGGCCATGACCTATCGCGGCGACAAGGATGACAAGGCGACCTGGAGCGGCGTGGATCTGACCGAGGTCGAGTTCATGGGCGGCCGACTGGGCGGCGAGAAGATGTGGATGGAGGTCGACAACGTCACCTTCTACTGAGGCCTTTCCGCACGGGCTTCGAAAAAAGTCGCTCCAGCAGGTGAGGGACCGCTCTCCGCTTCCGTCTGACTGACCCTGAGGGCCCCGATCCACGTCTGGATCCGGCGGCCCCCGGGTCTAGGATCGGGGATAATCGAAATGAACAACACCAAGGCGCTTCGCGCCGTCATGCTGGCGACCTCGGCGCTCTGCGCGGGGTGGGCCAGCAACGCCTTCGCCCAGAGCGCGCCGTCGCCGGACGCCACCGTCGAGGAAATCGTCGTCGTCGGCTCGCGCATCGAAGGCGCCAAGGCCACGGCCGCCCTGCCGGTCACGGTCGTCGACTCCAAGCAGTTGGCCGCCATCGGCGCCACCTCGGGCGACGACCTGTTCCGCGCGATCCCGCAGATGGGCGATGTCAACTACAACAGCAGCTACCTGCCGGGCAGCAGCAACTCCGCGCGCGGCGACATCGGTTCTGTGAACCTGCGCAACCTGGGTTCGGGCAACACCCTGGTCCTGCTGAACGGCCGCCGCGTGGTGGCGCACCCGACCAGCCAGGCCGACGGCACGAGCCTGGTGCCGACGATCACCTACAACACCAACGCCATTCCGACGTCGGGGCTCAAGCGCCTGGAAGTCCTGCGCGACGGCGCGGCCGCGATCTACGGCACCGACGCGGTCGCCGGCGTGGTCAACACCGTGCTGCAGGACAACTACGACGGCGGCGACGTCGAGGCCCAGTACGGCTACGCGCCGGGCACGCACCTGAAGGAATACGGCCTGACGGGTCTGTTCGGCAAAACCTTCGACCGCGGCAACGTCACGGCGTTCCTGTCCTACGACCAGCGCACCGCGCTGCGCACGACGGACCAGGACTACACGGCCTCGGGGGACAAGCGTCCGCTGTTCGTCGGTACGGCCTTCGAAGGCGCCACGGGCCTGGACGGCCGCGCCACCACCACGCCATGGGGCAGCTTCACCGCCTCGGCCGCCGTCCGCCAGAACGGGGCCCTGATCACCAGCTCGGCCGGCGCCTTCCACATCCAGCCGACTACCAACGCCGGCAGCCTGGTCTCGCTGGGCAACGGCATCAGCATCGACGACGCCGCCATCGCCACCTCGGGCGACGATCGCAACCTGCGCTATGACGCGGCCGCCACCGGCCTGTCGGTGATGCCCGAACTGAAGCGCATTAACATCTTCCTGACCGGCAACTATCGGATCACCGAAGAGATCACGGCCTTCGGCGAACTGGGCGTCTATCTCGCCAACACCCATGCTTGGCAGGCGCCGTCCGCGACGACCTCGGCCCAGGTGATCACGGTTCCGCGCTCGAACTACTGGAACCCCTTCGGCCCGACGGCCTTCGCCGACGGCACGGCCAACCCCAACCGCGTGGCCGGGACCACCGCGCCCGCGGCCGGCCTGAACGTCACCATCAACGGCTATCAGTTCGCCGACGCCGGCCTGTCCAAGGTCGACGTGGAGAACACTCAGACCCGTTACCTGGGCGGACTGAAGGGCGAGAAGTTCGGCTTCAAATGGGAATCGGCGCTGCTTTATTCGGCGGCCGAGGTGAAGGACGTCTCCGACGGCATCAGCGCCACGGCGCTGCAGCGGCAGCTGGCCCTGTCGACGCCGGACGCCTACAACCCGTTCAATGGCGCCAACGTGGCCACGCCCAGCGTCGGCGACGGCGCGTCCAGCAGCGCCGCGGCGCTCAACGCCATCCGGGTCAAGTCGACCCGCGACAGCAAAAGCACCCTGGCCTCGTGGGACTTCCGGATTTCAAAGGCCGACCTGTTCACCTTGCCGGCCGGCGGCCTGGGCTTGGCCGCCGGGGTCGAGTTCCGTCGCGAGACCCAGAAGGACGATCGCGACGACCGCGTCGACGGCACGATCACCTACACCAACAGCGTCACGGGCGTGGTCTATGGCAGCGACCTGATCGGCACCAGTCCGTCGCCGGACACCAAGGGATCGCGCAAGGTCGCCTCGGCCTATGCCGAACTGGCCGTGCCGATCATCTCGCCGGAGATGAACATCCCGCTGGTGCGCAGCGTCGAGGTCCAGCTGGCCGGTCGCGCCGAGAATTACAGCGACGTCGGCTCGGTGACCAAGCCGAAGGTGGCGGTGGCGTGGGACGTCCTGGACGGCTTCCGCCTGCGTGGTTCCTGGTCGCAGGGCTTCAAGGCCCCGAACCTGGAGCAGATCAACGCCGAGGTCATCACGCGCTCGAACACCCGCACCGACTACGTGCGATGCGAGGCCGACCTGCGGTCCAATCGGATCGCCAGCTTCAGCAACTGCTCGCGCTCGCTCAGCGTCGCGGCGCAGCGCTCGGGCAATCCGGACCTGAAGCCCGAGGAGTCCGAAACCTCGGGCTTCGGCTTCGTGTTCGAACCCAAGTTCGTGCCGTCCGACTACGGCCAGTTCACCTTCACGGTCGATTACTGGCGCGTTAAGCAGAAGGGCATCGTCAGCCTGTTCGGCGAGGGCAACGCCCTGATCCTCGACTACCTGCTGCGCACGCAAGGCGGCAGCAACGCCAATGTCGTCCGCGCCGCGCCCACGGCCGACGACGTCGCGGCCTTCACGGGCACCGGCCTGGCCCCGGTTGGCACGGTGCTGTACGTCAAGGACCAGTACGTCAACGCCCTGCCGCAAGAGGCGCGCGGGATCGACATCGGTGCGATGTGGCGTCTGCGCGGCACGCGGCTGGGCGACTTCGATGTTAGCGTCAACGGCGCGCACCTGCTGAAGTTCTACCAGAGCCCATCGCCGGCCATCGCTGAATTGATGGCCGCGCGCGCGGATGGCGACATCAATGCCGGCACCACCATCACCGGCGGCGGCGACTACATCCGCCAGAACGGCAAGCCGGAATGGAAGTGGACGGCGGCGCTCAGTTGGCGTCTCAACAACGTCTCGGCGGGAGTATTCATCCAGTACATGTCCGCCGTCGACGACACCAACCTGCTGAACTCCGCCGGCGCGCCTTGGGTGATCGACTCCCAGGTGACCGGCAACGTCTACGCCCAGTACGAGTTCACCGACGGCTGGGCCGCCAACACCAAGGTCAAGCTGGGGGTGCGCAACATCACCGATGAGGCGCCGCCGCTGTCGTCAAACGGCTATCTCGGCTCGATGTACCAGCCCTACGGACGCTACCTTTACGCCAGCGTTCGCAAGAGCTTCTGACCTCGTGGCCGCGCTCTTCGGAGCGCGGCCATTTCGTCGATGTCATGTGATCGCCGCCGCGCTCCCCGGTGCTTGGCTTTGGCCAACAGCCAATGTTCGCATGCTGGCGCATAGCCGATCTGAGACGCGCCAGTGCTGGAATGTCGGCATCCGCCGCGGCTGCGAGGGGGGGCGGCCGGCTCGAGACAGGTCCTATGCCGATGGCGCCGAGCTCGGAGAGGCCTCCTTCGATCCGGCTGGGCGGCGGCGATCCCGCGCGCTAGCTTCGCTTGGCGCCGATTTCGTCGAGATAGTTGTAGATCGTGAACTTGGTGACGCCGAGACGGGCGGCGACACGCTCCACCGAGCCGCGGATCACGAACAGACCCCGCTCGTGCATGATCGCCACGGCCGCCATCTTCTCGGCCTTGGACAGGCGCTCGACCGGGACGCCGGCGCCGTCGAGCGCGGAGGTGATGATCTCCTCGATCAGGTCCTCGATATTGGTTTCGGCTCGGGGCGCGGGCAGGGGGGGCAGAATGGCCGGGATCAAGGCGCTTTGAATGTCGCGCTGGATCCGCTCGATCGCCCCTAGGTCGATGTTCACGCACAGCGCGGCCGCGGGGGCCCCGTCCGCGTCGAACATCACGACCGAGGACGACCGGAGCGCGCGTCCGTCGCCGGCCTTCGAGGTGTAGTTGGCGACCACGCGCACCTCGTTGGGGTGGGCTGCGGCCTTGCTGGCGACGAGGGTGTCGAAGGCCTTGTCCTCCGCGGGGCCGGCGATGATCGCCGAGCCCACGTGGCGACCGCTGACGTGTCCGTTGACGATCTCGACGATCGAGGCCTCGGGCCGCCTCAGATCGTGGACCACCACCTCGGTGTGCTGGTTCAGAGCGCACTCCAGCGCCTTGGCCACACCTTGAAGGACGCCCAGCAGGGCTTGTTCGTCTTGCACGGCGGTGGGTTCTTTCATGCGCAGGGCAGGTCGACGGCGACGGCGGACAACAACACCGTCGACTTCAACATATCGTTGATATCTACGCCCCGGTTCGCGGTCAATAGGATCGGCTCTCGGCAGCCCACGGCGAGCTTGTGCCTGGGTTTTGAACTCGAAATGCCTGTAATAAATACAAAAATTAACCAGTCTCAACGCTTCGTCGATGAAATCAACAAAATGTTGAAGTAGTCTCCATTTTGTTGCAAGACTCCTGGCGAACATTGATCTCGGGCGGCGTTTGCGCCGGGCCCGACCATGGGGGAACTGTGATGCGCAACGGTTTGAAGGCTTTCCTGCTGGCGGGTTCGGGCGGCGCGTTCGTCCTGGCCGGCTCCGCCGCCTGGGCCCAGGAAGCGGCGGGCGACACCGCGACGATGACCGAGATCGTCGTCACCGCTCAGAAGCGTTCCGAGCGCCTGCAGGACGTGCCGGTCTCGGTTTCGGCGGTTTCGGCCGAAAGCCTCACCCAGCAGAACCTCGTCCAGTTGCGCGACTTCTATAACCGCGTGCCGGGCGTGGCCATCAGTGGCGGCGGCACCGAGCAACGCGCTAATGGCGTGTCGATCCGCGGTGTAACGACCGGCGGCGGTACGGCCCCCACCGTCGCCTTCACGCTGGACGATGTGCCGCTAACCTCCGGCGCGGCCTCGGCCCAGTCGCCGCTGATCGACATCGACCCGTCGGATCTGCAGCGTGTCGAAATCCTCCGCGGCCCGCAGGGCACGCTCTATGGCGCCTCGGGCCTGGGCGGCCTGATCAAGTACGTGACCGTCAGCCCCGACACCCAGCAGTTCAGCGGCCGGATCGAAGCCGGCGGCAACACCATCTCCAAGGGCGACCAGGGTTGGTCGCTGCGCGGCGCGGTCAATGTTCCGATCGTCCAGGACAAGCTGGCTCTCCGCGTCAGCGCTTTCACGCGTCATGATCCCGCCTATCTGGACAACATCAACCCCCGCGCCGCCGGCGAGGACATCAACAAGAACCGCGTCGAAGGCGGCCGCGCCGCGCTGCTGTTCAAGCCGACCGATAACCTCACCGTCGACCTGTCTGCCCTTCGCCAGAAGTCGCGCTTCATCGGCAGCCCGCAGATCCGGATTGTCAGCGCTACGGACTTCACGCCCGTCTACGGCGAGTTCACGCTGAACCTGGCGCCGACCCGCCGCGACGTCGACTTCACGCTCTATCAGGGCCGCGTGAACTACGACCTGGGTTTCGCCGACCTGACCGCGATCAGCGCCTGGAACGACATCAAGTCGGCCTCGGACCTGGACCAGACCAACACCTTCGGCTTCCTGCTGCCGGCCTTCTCCGCGCCCGCCGGCTCGGCCGCGACCCTGATCAACGCCGACCGCACCAAGAAATTCAGCCAGGAAGTGCGCCTGGCCTCGCAGGACGGCGGCGCCTTCGAATGGCTGGTCGGCGGCTTCTACACCCACGAGAAGATCTCGGTGGACCAGACCATCCTGATCGTCCCGCCCTCGGACGGCGGCACGACGGCCTATGCCTCGGTCGGGCCGGCCAAGCTTGAAGAGAAGGCGGTGTTCGCCGACGCCACCTACCACTTCACCGACAAGTTCGATGTGCAGGCCGGCGTGCGATACTCGTCCAACGACCAGTCCAGCGCCTCGACCACGACCATCGCCGCCCCGGCGACGCGGTTCTTCGGCCCCAGCTCGAGCATCGCCAGGACCAGCTCCTCGGATGACGCCGTCACCTGGTTGTTCACGCCGCGCTACAAGGTCTCGTCGGACCTGATGGCCTATTTGCGCATCGCCACCGGCTACCGGCCGGGCGGCCCCAACAGCACTGGCGTCACCGGCATCCCGCTGTCGTTCAAGTCCGACAGCGTGGTCAGCTATGAGGCGGGCCTGAAGGGGACGCTCCCCCAGTTCAACGCCACCTTCGACGCGTCGCTGTTCCAGATCGACTGGGACGACATCCAGCTGTTGACCACCGATGTGGACTCCCAGTTCACCTATTATACGAACGGCTCGACCGCCCGCAGCCGCGGCGTTGAACTGTCGGGACGCTGGGCGCCGGTGCAGGGCTTGTCGGTCGAGGGCAACATGACCTACCTCCAGGCCGAGCTGACCGACGACCTGCGAACCCCGGCCGGCGCCTCGCCGATCTACGGTTCCAAGGGCGACCGGCTGCCCGGATCGGCGCGGTTTTCCGGCAGTCTCTCGGCGCAATACGACTGGGACGTCGGTCGCGGCGTTTCGGCCTTCGCCGGCACCAGCCTGGCCCATGTGGGTGACCGCTACGCCGAGTTCGACAACATCCAACCGACCACGCGGGTGAAGCTGCCGTCCTACACCACCGTCGACCTGCGCGGCGGCTTCTACAACGACGACTGGAAGCTGAACCTGTACGCCAAGAACATCGGCGACAAGCGCGGCGTCGTGGAAGCCACCACGCGGGGCGGCACTAGCCCGGCGCAGGCGATCTTCCTCCAGCCGCGTACGGTGGGCGTGACGATCGCTCGCAGCTTCTAGGCATGGTGTTCCTCGACGAAGCCGCTGTCCTGCAACGCCTCGATCTGGAGGGGTGCCGGACGGCGGTGCGCGGTGCGATGATCGCCCTGTCCGCCGGCGAGACCCGACAACTGCCCCGCTCGATCATCCCGATCGGCGCGGGGCGGCTGTTCGGCCAGATGCCGGGCGCACTGCTCGCCGACGGCTATTTCGGGGCCAAGCTGGTCAGCGTATTCGCCGACCCTAGCCGCCCAGGACGTAGCACCCACCTTGGCGTGGTGGTCTTGTTCGACGCCGAGAGCGGCCAGGCGGTCTGTGTCGCGGACGCCGGCGCGATCACCCAGATCCGCACCGCCGCCGGCACGGCGGCGGCCACCGACGTCCTGGCGAGGCCCGACGCCGAGCGCCTCACCGTCATGGGCCTGGGCCACCAGGCCAGCGCCCACATCCAGGCCCTGGCGCGTATTCGCCCGCTGCGCGAGATCCGGGTCTGGGGGCGCTCGCCCGACCGGGCTCGGGTTTTCTCCGACGCCATGAGCCGCGAGACCGGACTTTCCGTGGTGGCCGTTGTCGACGCCCGCGAGGCCGTGGCCGACGCCCAGATCGTCTGTACGGTCACGGGCGCGGTCGAGCCGATCCTGCTGGCCGACTGGCTGTCGCCCGGAACCCATGTGAACCTGGTCGGCGCCAGCGTCGCCTCGGCGGCCGAGGCGGACGCCGCCGTGGTCTGCGTCGGCCGCTACTTCGTCGAGAGCCGGGAGTCGGCGCACAACGGCGCGGGCGAGTTCCTGCGCGCCATCGCCGCCGGTCTCGTCGCCGAGGACTGCATCCAGGCCGAGATCGGCGAGGTCATGGCGGGGACGCGACCGGGGCGCCAGTCGGCTTCGGACATCACCGTCTACAAGTCGATCGGTCACGCCGTGCAGGACCTGGCGGCGGCGGCCTATCTTTACGAGCAGGTGCGATGAGCTTAGCGATCCGTCTTGGCGGCCTGACCGCCGCGTTCCTCCTGACCGCGCTGGGAACGACGGCCCTGGCCGATCCGGCCTCGTCCCTGTCGGTGCTGCTCAGGCCTGGCCGCATGGACGAAGCGAAGGGGGCGGGGAGCGTCGCGGTCGAGCTGCGCTTCTCCGAACTGCCCGTCGCGGCCGGCGCGGAGTTGCTAAGCCTGCCGCTGGTGATCGCCAACACAGTCACCGTCGCCGACTCTCTTACTGGCTTGGTGGCGACCGACGCCGACGGCGAGATCCCGCTCACTGTTCGGGACGATCCGGCCAGCGGCCTGGTCTGGTCGCGCCACTGGCTGGCGGGCCGCGCCGTGCGTGGGCCCGTCGTCGTGCGCTACCGGGCGCCGGTCGACAACACCGCGCCCAAGCGCGGTTCGGGGCCGCCCTACGCCTTGCGCACCGAGGGCGGCGGCGTCTCGGGCGTGGGCAACACCTTCATCCTGCTGCCCGAGGAGACCAAGGTCCGGAAGATCTCCCTGCGCTGGGACCTCGGCGCATTGCCCCAGGGCTCGACCGCCACCTCCAGCTTCGGCGAGGGGGATGTCGCCCTGCCGGACGGACCGGCCGACCAGTTGGCCTCGACCGTGTTCATGGCCGGGCCGATGAAGCGCGAACCGGGCGTCGTCTCCGAGGCCGGTTTCTCGTCGGCCTGGCTGGGCCAGCCGCCGTTCGACCCGGCTCCGCTGATGGCTTGGACCAACCGCCTGCATGGCTGGATGAGCGACTTCTTCCAGGACAAGGCCGTTCCGCCGTACCGGGTCTTCCTGCGCTACAACCCGATCAATGCGGGCGGCGGCACGGCGCTGACCCGCTCGTTCCTGACCACCTATGGCGCCGACACCCAGGGCGAGAGCCTCAAGGGCACGCTGGCTCACGAGATGATCCATACCTGGACGGAATCGGACGCCGGCCAGTGGTATGGCGAGGGCGTGGCCGTCCACTACCAGGGCCTGTTGCCGTTCCGCGCCGGCCTGTTGTCGCCGGAGGCCTTCCTCGAGGACCTCAACGACACCGCGCGCCGCTACTACGCCAACCCGCTCAACGCCACGCCCGACCAGGAGATCGCGCCGCGCTTCTGGGAGGACACGCGCATCCGGGTGCTGCCCTACGACCGGGGCGGCCTCTATTTTGCGGTGCTCGACGGCCGCATCCGCCGCGCCACGGGCGGCAGGCGTTCGGTCGACGATCTGGTCCTGGAAATGAGCCGGCGCCATGCGGCGGGGCAGGGGACCGGCGATGCCGCCTGGGTCGAGCTGGTGACGCAGGCGCTCGGCGAGGATGGCCGCAAGCTGCACGAGGCCATGTTGGCGGGCGCGCTGATGCTGCCCGAGCCGGAGGACTTCGGTCCGTGCTTCACCCGCGTCACGGCCAAGGTCCGCCGCTTCGAGCTGGGCTTCGAGCCCAAGTCGCTGGTCGGGACAACGAAGACCATCCGAGGGCTGATGGCCGGCTCGGAAGCGGCGAAAGCCGGTCTGCGCGACGGCGATGTCGTGACCTACGCCGTCGCGCTGGACGGCGTGCAGGGTGATCCGAACCAGACCCTGACGCTGAAGGTGACACGGGACGGCAAGACCTTCCCGTTGACCTATCTGCCCCGGGGCGGACTGGCCGAGATCTATCAATGGACGCGTCGTCCGGGGACGCAGGGCCTGCAATGCGTCTACTGACCGCCAAGTGTCGCTAGAAGGATGCCGCCGATGCTCGTCTCCCGGCTTGTCGTCGCCCTGATGGTTGTTTCTGCGGTCGTGCTGGGGGCGGGTTCCGCCTTAACCCAGCAGCCCGCACCCGCGACGGTCAAGGACGGCTTCACTCTGGCGGTGACGGGCGACCTGATCGGGCCCGAGCATCCCATCACCCGTCACGGCGATCCCGGCACGCTGCGAATCCAGACCCTGCTGTCGGGCGCCGACGCCGCGTTCGGCAACCAGGAGGGCGCGATCTTCGATCTGGACAAGTTCCCGGGCTATCCGGCCGCGCAGAACGGCGGCGGCACGCCGATCAACGACGCGGCCGTGGCGCACGACCTGAAGGCCATGGGCTTCAAGATCATGTCGCTGGCCAACAACCACGCCACCGACTTCGGCGTCGACGGCATGCTGGAGACACAGCGGGCGCTGGACGCGGCCGGGATCGTTCGCGCCGGCACGGGCGACAGCCTGACGGCGGCGCGTCGTCCGGCCTATGTAACCACGCCCAGGGGGACGGTCGGTCTGGTTGCGGTGGCGGGAACCTACACGGACCTTTCCGTCGCGGCCGATCCCAATCCGGGTCGGGGTTTTCGCGCCCGGCCAGGACTCAGCCCTCTGCGCTCTCGTGAGCTGCAGCTGGTCACGGCCGGGCAGATGGCGACCTTGCGCGCGATCGCGGCCCGTTCCCTGAGGCCCGACGCGACCCAGAACCCCGAGGTGTTCAGCGCCGCCAAGACCGGCGAAGAGTTGACCATCGGCCGCACGACGTTCCGCGTCGCCGATCGGCCGGGTCTGAGCTACGACGTCAACGCCGACGACCGCGCCGCCCTGCTGGCCAGCGTCAAGGAGGCCCGGGGAAAGGCCGATCTCGTGGTCTTCTCGATCCATGCCCACGAGACCGCCTCGGCCGATCCCGAGGACGTGCGGCCGGCCGACTACATGACGCCCCTGTTCCACGAGCTGATCGACGCGGGCGCCGACGCCGTCGTGCGCCACGGCCCGCATGCCTTGCTGGGGGTGGAGATCTACAAGGGCCGGCCGATCTTCTACGGGATGGGCAGCCTGATGTTCCAGGTGGGCGACAAGAACCGCCAGTTCCGGGGCTTCACCCTGCCGGCGGCCTGGTACGACGGCGCTGTCGCGGTCAGCCAGTACGAACAGGGCCGGGTGGCGACCATCCGCCTCTATCCGTTCGTCCAGAACCTGGAGGACGCGCGGCTGCAGGGGACCCCGAAGTCGCCTTCGCATGACGACGCCCAGCGGATACTCCAGCGCATCCAGGCGGCCTCGATCCAGTTCGGCACCCGCATCGACATCGAGGGCGACGTCGGCGTGATCCATCTGGCGGCGGGCCGCTGAGATGAGCCTTGATCGTCGGCAGGCCCTGGCGGGGCTGGGCGCGCTGGCCGGCGGATTGGTTCTCGATCGTCCGGCGGTCGCCCGTGTCGGCGATGGGCCAGACCTCGAACTCTATCAGGCGATCCGCGAGGAGGGGCTGAAGCGCGGCCAGGCCATGGTCTATGCCGCGAGCCTTGCCGACGGCGTCGGCGCCCGTTTGATGGGCTCGCCGAACATGCGGCGGGCCTACGACTGGTCGCTGGCGCGGCTGCGCGACCTGGGACTCAGCGATCCCCGGCTGGAGCCGATCGGTCCGTTCGGACTGTCCTGGCGCCAGATCCGCGCGTCGGCCCGCATGTCGGCGCCGGACAGCGCCCAGTTCGTGACCCAGGCCAGCCCTTGGTCGGTGGCGACGAACGGCCTCATCGGGGCCGAGATCATCGCCGTCCGGCTGGACACCGACGAGGATCTGGAAAGGGCCAGGGGCCGCCTGAGCGGCAAGATCGTGCTGCTGGGACCACCCTCGGCGCCGGCAGCGACGAGTCTCGCCCATGTCCGCTACAGCGACGAAGAGGTCCTCAGGGGCGACGCCGCCGAGGCGGTGCGCGCCTACTATCGGACCATCGCCGAGCGCCGCGCGCGCCAGGGACGCGAGGGGCTGTTCAAGGCCCGACGCAACGCCTTCCTAGCGACCGAGGGCGTGCGGGCGGTGGTCATCAGCGGCGGCGCCGAGCCGGGCGCGCTGGTCGTGGACGGCTCGGAACTGGGCGGTCGGCCCTGGCTGGCGGCCGAGCGTCCGACCTTTCCCGCGTTCTATGTAGCGGGGGAGGCCTTCGGCCGGTGCTGGCGGCTGGCGCAGGCCGGCGTGCCGGTGAGCCTGGAAGTGGAAATCGCCACCGAGGAAGGCGACGCGAACGAGCCGGGCCACAATGTGCTGGCCGAGATCCCGGGGGAGGATCCCGAGCTGAGCTCCCAGATCGTGCTGGCGGGCGCGCACCTCGACAGCTGGGCGACCGGAACGGGCGCCGCCGATAACGGCGCGGGCGTGGCCGCGACCCTGGAGGCCGTCCGCATCCTGCGCGCGTTGGGTCTGAAGCCGCGCCGCACCCTCCGCGTGGTTCTGTACGGCGGCGAGGAGCAGGGGCTGTTCGGCTCGGAGGCCTATGCGAAGCGGCGCCTGGGTCACATCCCGCGCTCGACGGCGCCGGAACAGCTGGCCCTGCCCGTCGAGGGACGGCGCGCCAAGGTCGGTCCGCTGCGCAAGGGCCCCGAGTACGACAACTTCTCGGTCGCCTTCAATCTCGACGGCGGATCGGGACGCATCCGGGGCGTCTTCACGGGCGGAAACCCCGCGCTGGCCGAACGCTATCGCGCCTGGATCGCGCCGCTGAAGGATCTTGGCGTCCTGGCGGTCTACGACGGACCGCACTGGCCGGCCGACCAGTCGACCTTCACCCAGATCGGTCTGCCGGGCGTGTCGTTCCTGCAGGATCCGCTCGACTACGACAGCCGGGCGCATCACACCAACCTGGACGCCGTGGAACGGTTGTCGCCGGGCGATCTGGCGCAGGCGGCCACGGTGTTGGCGATCTTTCTTATCAACAGCGCCAACGTGAACGCACGCGCATCGAGATGAAACGATCAGGACGACCAGATTCGGCCTGAACGTCAGGCTGAGGGGCGGTGGGATGAGGTTGCGCCTATGCGGGCAGGCCGCGATGATTTCGTGCCGGATGTCTGGATTCCGGAGAGACCTCAATGTCTGCAAGTGGCGCTACATCGTCTCCCGGATGCTATACCACTGAGAAGCGGAGGTCAGCGACCAAGCCTGGCCTGGGATGGCGGGCGCGCAGGTCGAGGTTGATGTCCAGGCGCCGGGTGATCGAATGCACGATGGCCAGGCCCAAGCCCGCGCCGGCCGATCCCTGGCCAGCGGCGCCCCGGTTGAACGGCGTGAACAGGTTTCGCAGTTCGTCTTCGCTCATGCCGCGACCGCGATCCCAGATCACGACCCTCAGTCCGGCCCCGTCCGTCCTGGCGACGATATGCACCGTGCTCGCGCCATAGGCGCAGGCATTAAAGATGAGATTGCGTAGAACCTCGCCGATCAACACCGCGTTGCCGCGCGCGAGCCCGAGGTCGGCAGGCAGGCGCGTCAGCAGTTCGACCTCGGGGAAGGCGCGGGCGGCCTCCACCTGGATCGCGGTGAGCAGGGCGACGAGGTCGGCCTCGCCTTCGGCCGCGGTCGCCTCGGAGCGGGCCAGGGCCAAGAACTGCGACAGCACCTGGCGCAGGTTGGCCGCGGCGTCCCGCGAGTCGCCGAGCAGGGCCTTGTCGCGCGGCGTGGCGGCCGAGCGCTCCAGCAGGGCGAGGTTGGCGACGATCACCGACAGGGGCGTGCGCAACTGGTGGGAGGCGTCGGCCGAGAAACGTTCCAGCGCGCGGGTGAAGCGCTCCAGGCTGCTCATGAGGTGATTGAAGGCTTCGACCGCTGGCGACAGTTCGGCGGGCGTATCGGCGGCGTCGATGGGCGCGAGGTTCGGGCGCGGAGCCTGGGCGCGGCTTTTCAGATCGTCCGTCAGGCGGCGCAGCGGCGCCAGACCCCAGCCGACGGCCGGCACGACCAGAACCGCGGCGACGGCGACCAACAGGACGGGAAGGCCGATCAAGGTGGAGAGCAGCTCGCGCACGCTGGCGCGACGGGAGTCGAGGCTTTGCGCGACCGCCACCACGACGGGGTCGCGCACGCCCGGCACCATCAAGGTCGACTGGGCGATCCGCACCTCGTAGCCGCGCATCGTCGCATAGCTGAAACTGGTCTCGTTCGGCGCGGGCGCGGGCAGGCGAGGGAGGTCGTCGTAGCCAGTGACCAGGCGCGGACCTTGGCGCACAGCATAGAACACCGCATCGCGCTCGGGACTGTCCAGCAGGGCCAAGGACCAGGGCGGCAGGGCCACCTGGGCCTGGCCCTCTCGCACACCGATCTGGGCGACGATCGAGGCCACGGATCCGGCCAGCAGGCGGTCTGACGACTTCTCCACCACTGCCCCGGCGGCCAGGGCGCCGGCCAGGGCGAGCGCCGCGCCCAGCAGGGCCAGCGGGGCGACCTGCGCCAGCAACAGGCGGCCGACCAGGCTAGGACGGCTCCAGTTCAGAAGCTTGGCCTTCACGGGTCGATCCGGTAGCCCACGCCCCGCAGCGTGCTCAGGCGCGGGCCGTCCGGCGCCAGCTTGCGCCGCAGTCGGCCGACATGGATGTCCAGGGCGTTGGGCGAGGGGGCCTGTTCGTCGGGGAACACGTCGGCGGCCAGACGGTCGCGCTCGACGACCCGACCGGGACGCGCGGCCAGCGCCTTGAGCACGGCCCATTCGCGCGGGCGCAGGTCCAGCCGCCGCTCGCCGATCCAGGCCGCGCCGGCTTCCCAGTCGCAGACCAGGGCGCCGACATGGGCCGTCCGTGTGGCGTAGCCGCCCTTCCGCCGCGCCACCGCTCGCACCCGGGCCACCAGCTCGAACGGGTCGAACGGCTTCAGCACGTAGTCGTCCGCGCCCATGTCCAGGCCCGCGATGCGATCGCGCACCGCGTCACGGGCGGTCAACATGACGATAGGGGTGAGCACGCCCTCGCGCCGCAGTCGGCCCAGGATCTCAAAGCCGTCGATGTCGGGCAGGCCTATATCCAGGACGACGGCGTCGAAGTCGGCCCCGTGAGCCAGGGCCAGGGCCAGGGCGGCCTCACCGGTCTCGGCGCAGACGGGCTCGTGCCCTTCACTCTCCAGCGTCGCGGTCAGCGAGCGACGCAGGGGCGGATCATCCTCGACAACCAGTATCTTCATCGGGGATGTAGGAGCCGGACACACTCAGGGGAGAGCGGCATCCGACGCCGATTGCCACATCAGGTCAAGAGACGGTGCTTCGTCGCCAACCTCTTCGCAAGCCTGGGCGCGGCCGCCCTGGTGCTGACGGGCTGCGCGCCCGGCGCGCCGGGACAGGCGACGCGGGCCTCGGACATCCGGGCGGCCGCCCGCGAGGGCGAGGTCGTGGTCTATATCAACAACGACATCCATCAGCCGTTGGTCGAGGATTTCGAACGCCGCTTTCCGAAGGTGAAGCTTCGGTTCGTCGTGCTGACGTCGCGCGACATGCAGGCCCGGGTGATCGAAGAGGCCACGCGCGGCAAGCCGGTCGCCGACGTGGTCTGGACCTCGGCCATGGACACCCAGGTCAAGCTGATCAACGACGGCTACGCCCAGACCTATAGAAGTCCCGAGGCCAGGAGCCTTCCCGCCTGGGCGCGATGGCGCGACCAGGGCTTCGGCGTGACCAGCGAACCGATCGTCTTCGTCTACAACAAGCGCCTTCTCAAAGGGGACGACGCGCCGCGCAGCCACGCGGCCTTGCTGGCCGCCCTGCGCGCCGATCCCGAACGCTGGCGCGGCAAGGTGGCCTTGTATGACCCCGAGCGCAGCGGCATGGGGTTCTTCTATCTGTCCAGCAACACCCAGTTCTATCCCGACGCCTGGGCGCTTTACGACGCGATGGCCGCGACGGGCGCGCGAACCTATGTGCCCGGCAAGCCGATGCTGGATCGCGTGGCGTCCGGCGAGCACCTGCTGGCCTTCGACATGAACGGGTCCTACGCCGACTGGTACGTGCGCAACCACGGTCCCGACATCGGCTACGTCGTCCCGGAGGACTATCACCTGTCGATCTCCAGGGTCGCCTTCATCACCCGCGTGGCCCGACACCCCGGCGCGGCGCGGGTGTTCCTAGACTATCTGATGTCGGAAGCAGGGCAGCGGCGTCTGCTTGAAGTTCGATTGACGCCGATCCGTCCGGGACTGGGCGCCGTCTCGCCGTCGGGTGGTAGGCCTATCAGAGTGGGGCCGGCTCTGTTGGCCAATTTTGATCAAGGGCGCCGCGCCGAACTTCTGGCTCGCTGGCGGCGAGCGGCCGCCGAGCGCTGATGTTTGGCGTATATTTGGGCATTTTCTGATTAAACTTTGATCTTATCGGAGTGCGGCGGCGCTTCGGCATGCCTTTTGAGGCGCTGCCAGGCGAGCGCCAAGCTGTCACCGACCTGTCATGCGACGCGATGAGCTGGGCATCGGGCGGGCGCACCTATCGCCGTAAGATGGTTTTTAGGAACTACTTGTTCCAATTGCGGACTTTAGGGGAAATTTATACCGACTTTGGGCGCTTTGACGCGATGCGACGAAGCGTTCGTATTGGCCTGGCTCTCGCGGAAGAGATCGGCTCCGTCCCGACGCCGAAGGCGCAACCGCCCCGGAAACGCTCAGGCAACAAGGACCGCAGGGCACGAGGACGCTGGAAAGCAGGACCGCTCCGAAAAGGAAGCGGCCTCGCCGAAGGAGCAAGGGCGCGCATGCGCCTGAATCTCTCAGGCCCAAGGACAGCGGGGGCAGAGGAAACCGCCTGACGAACCCGGGCGCGTCGCATCGTGCGGCGCACGGGACGGGCGTTGTCGACTGCAAACACCGAGGGGATCTCGTTTGACACTTTCACGCCAAACCCGCCGTAACCTGCTGCTGGGCTGCAGCATCGCGCCTGCCGCGCTCGTGCTGCACACCGCAGCCTTCGCCCAGACCGCGCCTGCGGAAGACACCAGCGTCGCCGAGATCATCGTCACCGGCTCGCGCATCGATCGCGCCGGTTTCGAAGCCCCGACCCCGACCGTGCGCGTCACCGCCCAGGACCTGGCCGTCGGCGCCCGTCCGAACGTGGCCGCCGCCCTGAACGACCTGCCGCAGTTCCGCGCCACCACCTCGCCCCAGACCACCGGCACCAACACCGGCGCGGGCAACGCTCCGGTCGACCTGCGCGGCCTGGGCATCAACCGCACCCTGGTGCTGCTGGATGGCCGCCGCTTCTCGGGCGAGAACGACCTGAACATGATCCCCAGCGTCATGCTGAAAGGCGTGGACGTCGTGACCGGCGGCGCCTCGGCCGCCTGGGGCTCGGGCGCCGTCGCCGGTGTCGTCAACCTCTCCATCGACCGCAACTTCACCGGCTTCAAGTTCGGCATCGAGGGCGGCGAATCGTCCTTTGACGACGCCAAACAGATCCGCGTCGAAGGCGCGGCCGGCACGACCTTCGCCGGCGGCCGCGGCCACTTTGTCATCGGCGGCGAATATCTCGACAACGACGGCGTCATTCCGAAGAACAGCCGCCCGAACATCGGCCGTTGGGCCACCATCTCGAACGGCGCGGGCCGCTTCGTCCTGGCCCCCGACGTCGGCTTCTCGAACGCCGCTCCCGGAGGCCTGATCACCTCGGGCGTGCTGCGCGGCCAGACCTTCAATCCGGACGGCACCCTGCGCGCCTTCGACTACGGCACGGTGCAAGGCACGAACTCGATCGGCGGCGAAGGCCCTTCGAACGACGATCTGTCGCCGCTGGTGACGCCGCAGAAGCGCTACGCCACCATGGCCAGCGCGACCTACGACCTGACCGACAAGGTCAAGCTGACCGCCGAACTGCGTCGGTCGCGGATGTGGAACAACTACATCTGGTTCGGCGACCACAACCGCGGCAACCTGACGATCAAGTCGGACAACGCCTTCCTGCCGACGGCCGTGAAGACGGCGCTGGCCGCCGCCGGCCAGACGAGCTTCACGATGGGCCGCTTCAACACCGAGGCCTATCCGACCATCGACTTCGAACGCGTCTCGACCCAAGGCACGATCGCCCTGGACGGCGAGTTCGACGGCGGCTGGCGCTGGAGCGCCTATTACAGCCACGGCGAGCAGGACAACAACATCGACACCCCCGGGTTCTTCCTGACCCAGAACTACGCCAACGCCGTCGACTCGGTGATCAGCCCCACGACCGGCCAGGCGGTCTGCCGCGTCGCCCTGACCAACGCCTCGACCAACTGCGTGCCGATCAACCTGTTCGGCCAGGGCGCGCCCTCGCAGGCGGCGCTGGACTACGTCACCGGCACACCGTCGATGCGTGAAACCAGCAAGCTGGACGTCGGCGGCTTCAGCCTGCGCGGCGAGCCCTTCGAACTGCCGGCCGGCCCGGTCTCGATCGCCGTGGGCGCCGAGGCGCGCAAGGAGTCGGTCGTCCGCACGGTGGGCGCCCTGGACGCCGCCAAGGCGTTCACCTCGTTCAGCTTCTCGGCCATGGCCGGCAGCTTCAGCGTCAAGGAAGCCTTCGCCGAAGTGCTGGTGCCGGTCGTTCGCGACATCCCCGTCTTCAACAAGCTGGAAGTCAACGCGGCCGCGCGCATCTCCGACTACGACACCACCGGCTCGATCTGGTCGTGGAAGCTGGGCGCCACCAACGAGTTCTTCCCGGGCTTCCGTGGTCGCATCACCCAGTCGCGTGACATCCGTTCGGCCAACCTGACCGAGCTCTTCACGACGACCACGACCGGCTACAACACGCTGACCGACCCGACAAACAACTCCAGCGTCTATGTGCTGACCAACGGCGGTGGGAACCCGAACCTGAACCCCGAGACGGCCAAGACCTTCACGACCGGCTTCGTCTATTCGCCGCCGTCGATCGCGGGCCTGAGCATGTCGCTCGACTATTTCAAGATCAACATCGACGACGTGATCACCACGATCGCGGCTCAGGACATCGTCACCCGTTGCGCCAACGGCAATCAGGACCTGTGCTCGCGGGTTACCCGTGACGCAACCGGCGCGATCACCCGGATCGTCTCGACCTACGTCAACCTGGCCAACTACAAGACCGACGGCTTCGACGCCGAGATCTCGTACTCGACCGCGTTCGATCGCCTGATCCCGGGCGCGCCTGGCCGTATCCGCGCCCGCCTGCTGGGCACCTGGGTCAACAGCCTGACCACCAACGACGGCGTCAGCAAGATCGAGTACGTCAAGTCGCAGGGCTATTCGTTCGGTCTGGGCACGCCCAAGACCCGCGCGAACGCGTCGATCGACTGGGCCGGCGAGGTGTTCAGCGCCAACCTGCGCGCCCGCTACATCTCGGCGGGTAACTACAACAACACCGTCGATCTGGTGAACAACCACATCAAGGCCTACACCTATTTCGACCTGGGCCTTGCGGCGAAACTGCCTGAGATCCGCGGCAACGCGATCGAACTGTACGCAAACGCCACCAACCTGTTCGACAAGAAGCCTCCGGTCAGCTCGCTGTACTCGCCGTACTACGACGTGATCGGCCGCTATGTGACCGTCGGCGCGCGGATGCGTTTCTAAGCCCGCCCGACATCGCGCCGCCGGCTGCGTTCCCCCGCGCTCCCTCCGCCGGCGGCGCTCCTTCCTTCGCAAGGCGTTCCGAACATGATCTCTCGTCCTTCCCTGGCGCTGGTCCTGCTGGCCAGCGTCGTCGCGACCCCGCTCGCGGCCCAGACCGTCGCGCCGCCCGCCGCCATCGTCATCGACGGCGCGCCGGCCATCCCCCAGGAACTGGTCGCGGCCACCGCGCCCTACCTGCAGGCCCGCCACGCCAACTTCCTGGGCTGGAATGCGGCCGACCGCTCGATGCTGATCAAGACCCGCTTCGGCGGCTCCGATCAGGTCCACGTCGTGGCCAAGCCCGATGGCGACCGCCGCCAGATCAGCTTCGAGAACGAGCCGATCCTGGCCGCGGCGCTGTCGCCAAAGGGGGACACGCTGGTCGTCCAGAAGGACAAGGGCGGCGATGAGTTCTACCAGCTCTACGCCCTGGAGGCCGGCCGCCCGCGGCTGATCACCGACGGCAAGAGCCGCAACTGGTTCGGCGCCTGGTCGCGCGACGGCAAGCGGGTCGGCTATGCTTCGTCGCGTCGCAACGGCGCGGACATGGACCTCTATGTCGTCGATCCGAAGGACCCCAAGACCGACCGCCTGGTCGCCCAGGTCAGCGGCGGCGGCTGGAACATCGCCGACTTCTCGGCCGACGGTTCGAAGGCCCTGGTGTTGAACCGCATGTCGATCAACGACGCGGCGGTCTACGAACTGGATCTGGCGACCGGCAAGATGAAGCCGCTGACCGATCCGAAGGCCAAGGCTTCCTATGTCGATCCCAAGTACGGTCCCGACGGCGCGGTCTGGTTGACCTCGAACAAGGGCTCGGACTTCCTGCGCCTGGGCAAGCTGGACGCCAAGGGCGGTTTCGTCCCCGTCTCCAAGGAGCCGCGCTGGGACGTCAGCGACTTCGCCATCGCGCCGGACGGCGGCTTCGTGGTCTATGCGATCAACGAGGCGGGCGTATCGCGCGTGCGCGTGATGGACCTCGCCACCGGCGCCGTGCGTTCCGTGACCGGCCTTCCGGCAGGCGTGATCCCTTACAGCATCGGCGCGTCCATCGAGATCGCCCCCTGGGGCCAGATCGGCCTCAGCCTGTCCAGCGCCAAGGTGCCGGGCGATGCGTTCTCCATCGATCCCAAGACTCTTGCCGTCACCCAGTGGACCCACAGCGAGACCGGCGGCCTGGACCCCAACCTGAACGTCGAGCCCAAGCTGGTCGAGGTCGCCAGCTTCGACGGCGAGAAGGTCTCCGGCTTCCTCTACCAGCCCGACCCGGCCAAGTTCCCCGGCAAACGTCCGCTGATCGTCGACATCCACGGCGGTCCGGAAGGCCAGACCCGGCCCGACTTCCTGGGCGGGAACAACTACCTGCTCAACGAGCTGGGCATCGCGCTGTTCTTCCCGAACGTGCGTGGCTCGTCCGGCTACGGCGCGCGGTTCGTCAATCTCGACAACGGCCCGTTCAAGCGCGAGGACTCGGTCAAGGACATCGGCGCCTTCCTCGATACGCTGGAGAAGGACACGGCCCTGGACGCGAGCCGCTTCGCCGTCAACGGCGTCTCGTACGGCGGCTACATGTGCTACGCCTCCGCCACGCACTACAGCCCGCGCCTGAAGGGCGCGAACTGCTATGTCGCGATCTCCAACTTCGTCACGTTCCTGGAGAATACCCAGTCCTACCGTCGCGATCTGCGCCGCGTGGAATATGGCGACGAGCGTGATCCCAAGCAGCGCGAGCAGCTGATGAAGATCTCGCCGCTGACCAGCGTCGACAAGATCACCATCCCGCTGCTGGTGGCCACGGGCGGGACCGATCCGCGCGTGCCGGCTTCCGAGGCGGACCAGATGATCAAGGCCGTCCGCGCCAAGGGCGGCGAGGCCTGGCACGTGCTGGCCAAGAACGACGGCCACGTTTTCCGCAAGAAGGAGAACGAGGACTACTACTTCTGGACCAGCATCATGTTCTGGCGAAAGACCCTACTGGATCAGTAGGGCGGGCGAGGGCGCGGAACCGAGATTCCGCGCCCTTTTTCTTGGAAGGATCCAGGATCTTGTCGACCTTTCTGCGTTGCGCGACGGCCTTGGCGCTGCTGCTTTTTGCCGGTCGGGCCTGGGCGGGGCCCGCGATCGACCACCACATGCACGTCCATTCGCCGGCGATCCTCAAGATCCTGCCGGCCTATTGCGCCAGCCCCAAGCGCAAGAGCCCTTGCGACCCGCGCTTCACCGCGCCGCTGACCGCCGCCGATGCGCTGAAGGCGATGGATGGCGCAGAGGTCGGGCAGGGCTGGCTGATGTCGACGGCCTATCTGGCGCAGAGCCCTCTGGGCCCGACGCCGCCCGATGCCGCCCAGGTGGTTCGCGAGGCCAATGATTTCACGGTCGCCCTGGCGCGCAGCCGGCCCGATCGGTTCGCCGCCTTCGTCAGCGTCAATCCGACTGCGCCCGACGCCCTGGCGGAGATCGCCCGCTGGAAGGGCGACCGCGCCGTGAGCGGGCTGAAGCTGCACCTGACCAATTCCGGCGTCGACCTGCGCGATCATGCTCAAGTGGCAAAGCTGGCGGCGGTCTTCCGCGCCGCGGCCGCCAATGGCTGGACCATCATGATCCATATGCGCACCGGCGCGGCCGACTATGGCGCGCGGGACGTCGGGGTCTTCATCGATAAGGTGCTGCCGGCCGCGGGTGACCAGCCCGTCTTCATCGCCCACGCGGCGGGGTGGGGCGGGATCGACGCGGTGACGCTGGACGCCCTGGGCGCATTCGCCAACGCGTTAGAGAAAGATCCAGGGCGCGTGAGCAACGTCCGCTTCGACCTTGCCCAAGTCTTTAAGACCGGTGCGACGCCCGAGGACCGCGCTCGGATGGTCGGCCTGATCCGCCGGATCGGTCCGGATCGTTTCGTCGCCGGGTCTGACTGGCCCTTCACTGGAGACCTCAAGACCTACTTCGCCACCGCCTATACGGGGCCGGAGCTGTCGCCTGAGGAGTGGGCGAAAACCTCTCGCTAGCTCTACCGGCCGCCTGAGCAGCATGATGAAATGTCCAGTTCCTGGCGGCAAGCCGATGTCGGCTCCTGGTGCGACGCGGCCGGACATTCGGACTTCACGATTGGGGGCAGGGGTTGGGACCGCGAGCCCTTCTGGGCTACCTCACAATCCGAACAATCCCGTCGCCAGCAACAGCGCCGCATTCTCGCTGGTCTGGCCTTCGTTTGAGGCCCAGGAGCCGTCGTTCTCGCAGGCGTCGACGAAGCACTTGGCCGGAGGGGTCTTGGCGTCGATCAGGGCTTTCAGGCGCGGATCGGCGCCGAGTGCTCCACCGTTCGGGCCGCCGCTGGCCCAGCCCGGCATGACGATGCCCCAGACCCGGCACGTCCAGTGATAGGGACGCCGCGTGGCGCGCTCGCCATGGCCGGTGACGAAGCCGTGGTCCAGGGCGTTGCAGCCCAGCACGTAGTCTAGGAGGCGCTGGGCAGTGTCGCGGGCCGAGACCTCGCCCAGTTCGGCGGCGAACAGGCAAATGACGGCAGTGTTGAGCACCACCTCCACCGAACGCCAACTGTAGGCTTCCGGCTGGATCGTGAAGCCATAGGGATCGGCCTGGACATAAGGCGCGGCGGCCTTGGCCGTTTCGACGATCGCCGTGCGTGCCGCGGCGGCGACGTCGCCGGGACGTCGCGCCAGGCTCATCACCCCCAGCACCTGCGGCGAGGGCCAGAAGAACGGGAAGATGCCGATTTCCTTTAAAGTCGCCGTCACCCGCGCGCCCAGCGCGGTGTCGCCAGTGGCCGCCGCCATCTCGCAGGTCGCCCACAAAGTTTCCTGGCGCGGGTCGGGATCGGCGTAGTTGGGGTCGTCGCGCATGACCGCAAGCCCTGCACCTCAAGGCGAGATCCCACCCGTATTCCAGAAATTCGACAAGCCGAGACATGGCCGCGACCGTAGTCCAACGAGAACGCAATGAGCACGCCTTCACCTGGCGCGAACGGCGTTCGTCACCAGCCGATTAATTCGGCTGTCATGGTCGAGTTACGGTGTAGGGCGGAATGTAGGGCGCTGTTTTCTCCACCCCTCAAAACCCCTTACCCAAAGGGGCCTCGGGGGGGGAGGTGGCTCCGCGGGTAGGATTCGAACCTACGACCAGCCGGTTAACAGCCGGCTGCTCTACCACTGAGCTACCGCGGAACAGGTCGCCTCAGGAAGAGGCCGGGTGATAGCCGCCGATTTGACTCGGTGCAAGCGCATTCGGACAAAAAAACAGCCCGGTCGACGACCGGGCTGTGGAAAGTCAGTGATGTGGGGTGTCTTCAAGAAAGACCAGGCGAAATTCGGCTTTTATGGTTAATCGGGCCTTAATTTCGGCTGCGACCAAATGGCTCCTCAGCGCTTCATCAGGCCGACGGGAATTGACTGGGCGCTGACCGCGACCTGGGTTCTGGCGGCGGTTTCGCGGGATGAAGCGCCAAGGGTGACGGTGTAGTCGCCGGCGGCCACGGACCAGCCGTGGGCCTTTTCGTTCCAGGTGGCCAGCAGGCGCGGATCGACGCTCAGGACGACCCTGGTGGTCGCGCCGGGCGCCAGCTCGACCTTGCTGAAGCCGGCCAGGCGTTGCGGGGCCTCCCAGCCGCCCGCCTTGGGCGAGACATAGACCTGGGGCACGGCCTTGCCGGTCCGCTTGCCGGTGTTCTTCACGTCGAAGCTGACGGTCAGGACGCCGCCCTTGGCCTCGGCCTTCAGGTTGTCATAGGCGAAGGTCGTGTAGGACAGGCCGTGGCCGAAGGCGAACAGCGGCTGGTGGCCCTTCTTGTCGAACCACTTGTAGCCGACCGCCGCGCCCTCGATCGTATAGTCGACCGCGAACAGGTCGTCGGGCTTCTTGGGATCGCCGTCCAGCACCGGGCGGGGCAACTGGTCCAGCGAAGCCGGGAAGGTGACGGGCAGGCGGCCCGAGGCGTCGACCGCGCCGGTCAGCACGCTGGCGATCGCCTCGCCGCCCTCCGAACCTGGATACCAGGCCTCGACCACGGCCCCCACCTTGGAGAGCCACGGCATCAGCACCGGTCCGCCGGTCTCCAGCACCACCACGGTCTTGCCGTTGGCCGAGGCGACGGCGTCGATCAGGGCGTCCTGGTCGTTCTCCAGCGTCAGCGGGCTGTCGAAGGCCTCGCCGTTCCATTGGGTGGCGAACACCAGCACCACGTCGCTGGCGGCCGCCAGCTTGGCGGCGGCGGCCTTGTCCTTGCCGTCGGCGAACTGGATGTCGGCGCCGGGCAGGCGGGCCTTCAGCGCCTTGAGGGGCGAGGAGGGGAAGTAGATCATCGGACCGGGCCAGGTGGCCGGACCCTCGCCCTGCACGGCGCGGCCGCCGATCGGATAGACCTGGGACGAGCCGCCGCCCGACAGCACGCCGACGTCGGCGTGGCCGCCGATCACGGCGATCTTCCGGGCGCCGGCGACCAGCGGCAGCAGGCCCTTGTCGTTCTTCAGCAGCACCACGCCTTCCTCGGCGTCGGCGCGGGTGACCTTGGCGTGGGCGGCGTAGTCGATTGGGGCGATCTTGACCGGCCTTTCCACCACGCCGCTGGCGAACAGGCCGCGCAGCACGCGGCGGGCCATGTCGTCGAGCCGGGCCTGGCTGACCTCGCCCTTGGCCAGGGCCTCCTTCAGCGGCCCCTTGAAGAAGGGCTGCTTGTCGAAGGCGTCGCCGGCCGATTCCTGGTCGAGGCCGGCGTTGATCGCCTTGGCGCTGGAATGGACCGCGCCCCAGTCGGACATCACGTAGTTCTTGTAGCCCCAGTCCTGCTTGAGGACCTTGTTGAGCAGGAAGTCGTTCTCGCAGGCGTAGTCGCCGTTGACGCGGTTGTAGGCGCACATCACCGAATGCGGGTCGGAGTCCTCGATCGCGAACTGGAAGGCCAGCAGGTCGGAGACGCGCAGGTCGGCCTCGCCGATCTTGGCGTCCAGGACGAAGCGGCCGGTCTCCTGGGCGTTCAGGGCATAGTGCTTGATGGTCGAGACGATGGCGTTGGACTGGACGCCCTTGATCTGGGCCCCGACCATCTTGCCGGCCAGCCAGGGATCCTCGCCGCCATATTCGAAATTGCGGCCGTTGCGCGGCTCGCGGACCAGGTTGACGCCGCCGGCCAGCATGACGTTGAAGCCGGAGGCGCGGGCCTCGGCGCCGATCATCGCCCCGCCGGCCTGGGCCAGCTTCGGGTTCCATGTGGCGGTGGTGGCGATGCCGGCCGGCAGGGCCGTGCGCTCGCGCTTGTTGGGCTCGCCGCCCTGGGTGGCCACGCCAATGCCGGCGTCGGTCTGGAACTGGGCTGGAATCCCCAGCCGGGCGATTCCCGGCACATAGCCGGCCGAGCCGGGCAGGGCCTCGGGCACGCGCTTGTACTTGTCGCCCATGTCCGCGCCGAAGAAGCCGAAGATCACCGTCAGCTTCTCGTCCTGGGTCATGGCCTTGACCGCCAGGTCGGCGCGGGTGTCGGCGTCCAGCTTGGGGTCGAGCCACGGACGGGCGGCGGGCGTGGCGGCGGGCGCCTGGGCGCAGGCGGTGGACGCCAGGACGCCGGCGGACGCGCCGAGCATGAGGGCCAGGGCCGGGCCCCGCCAGGACTGTCGGTTCATAATACCTCCCACATTGTTGACGCGGGCGAGGGGCTCGGCCGCGTGGTCGGGTTTCGGTCTAGCCGGCGCGGGCCGGGCCGGTGGATTCGCGGATCACCAGGCTGTGCTGGGTCAGGATGGTGGCCGCCGCCTTGCCGACCGCCTCGTTGGCGTTCCAGGCGTTCAGAGCGGTGATGGCGCGCTGGGTCATCTGGTCGAAGGGCTGGCGGATGGTGGTCAGGGACGGCCAGATCGCGGCCGCGATCGGCGCGTCGTCGAAGCCGACCACCGACAGGTCGTCGGGCAGCTTGAGGCCGCGGCGCTGGGCCTCCATGCAGGTGGCGGCGGCCATGTCGTCATTGGCCGCGAAGATGGCGGTGGGCGGATGGTCCATGTCCAGCAGGGCCTGGGCGCCGGCCAGGCCGCCCTTGAAGCTGAAGTCGCCGGGGACGATCAGGGCGGGATCGGGACGCGGCTTGCCGGCGGCGGCGTAGGCTTCGTAGAAGCCGTTGCGGCGCAGGGTGCTGGCGGCGTGGTCGGGGTGCCCGGCGATGTGGCCGATCCGTTCGTGTCCCAGGCTGAACAGGTGCTCGACCACCTCCCGGGCGGCGGCGCGGTCGTCCATCACGATGCTGGGCGACAGGGAATCGGGGCTGGTCGGCGAAATCAGCACGCAGCGCACGCCGTGCTCGCGCAGCAGGGCCTTGAGCGGCGCGAAATCGCATTCGGGCGGCAGCAGCACCATCTCGCGAATGCCGCCCTCGGTCACGAAGGCGCGGATGCGGTCCTGCCAGCCGGCCATGTCGCCCTCGACCAGTTCGGCCGACAGGTGGCGGCCGTTCTGCAGGCAGGCGACCATCAGGGCGTGGTGGATGCGGGTCTGGTAGCCGCCGCTGGGGTCGCCCATCAGGATGCCGACCGCCGGCGCGGCCTGGGCGCGCAGGCCCCGCGCCACGGCGTTGGGATGGTAGTCCAGGGCCTGCATGGCGGCGCGCACTCGCTCGCGGGTCTTGGTGCTGACGCTCTCGTGGTCGTTCATCACCCGCGAGACGGTCTTGGGCGACACGCCCGCTCGCAGCGCCACATCGTGGATCGTCGCCATGACCTTTGTCGCACCCAGAATTCAAGTCGCCGCCGCGCGCCGACCGCCGTGGTCGCCGTCCGCCCCGTGGCCCAAGCCATAGCTCAGCCCGACAACGATGTCATGCGGCAGGACATCGTTTTGTCCACAAAAGACATTTATCGGGACATTTCGGTTGGGGTTGGACATTTCGCCTGGGAAATTCGATGGGGTTCGGCGACATTTCAAGAGGGCTGCGTGATCAGATTCGTGGCGATCGGTTGGCGGCGGCCTAGTCACGTTTCCAGGATTGATCGCCGCTTGTTTCGATCTAGATCATGGAAAACTTAATAATAACAATAGTTTGTAATGGTCTGCCTGGATCTTTGGGAGCGATGCGACGCCCGTGGCCATGCCGTTCTTGGGCGACGTGGTCAAAAAATGACAACGTTGACATTTCGATTGACACGAACGGGACATTTGCCGATCTTGAGACACGGCTGGGGAGGGCGTGAGCCAGCGCGGGCGTCGAGAGGCGCCAGGGTCGCCAACGGACTGTCGCTGGAAGAGGGGCTTGCCGGGCAGGCTGGAGGCCCCCTCGACAGGCGAACGATTACGCAGCCTCGCCGAAACTGGCGGGGTCAAGAACGGCCATAAAAACGTTTGGGGAGCGAAGACCTTGTCCAATCCACGAAATCAGTCCGCTTGGACCCGGGGCATGACCCTGGCGCTGCTGGCGGGCGCCTCGTCCATGGCCCTGGCCACGGGCGCCCACGCCCAGGCCGCGCCGGACGATTCCGCGCAGGTCGACGAGATCGTCGTCACCGGCATCCGCGGCTCGCAGATGCGCTCGGTCGACGTCAAGCGGCGCGAGGCCTCGATCGTCGACGCGATTTCGTCGGAGGACATCGGCAAGCTTCCCGACGTCACCATCGCCGACTCGCTGCAGCGGATCCCGGGCATCCAGATCAAGCGCGACGCCGGCGAGGGCGCGACGGTCAATATCCGCGGCCTGGCCCAGGTCATCACCCTGCTGAACGGCGAGCAGTATCTGAGCGCCGGCAACATGGGCTCGGCCCAGCCGAACCTGCTGGACGTGCCGTCCCAGCTGATGAGCTCGGTGGTGGTCTACAAGTCCACCGACCCGACCAACGCCCTGTCGGGCATCACCGGCACCATCGACCTGCGCACCCGCCGTCCGTTCCAGATGGAGCCGGGGCTGTCGATCGCCGGCGGCGCCGAAGGCCAGCGCGGCGAGCGCACCAAGGAAAACGACTACCTGATCAACGGCCTAGTCAACTGGCGCAACGACCGCGTCGGCCTGATGGTCTCGGCCGCGGCCAGCAAGGCCAACCTGGGCAACAACGCGTCGGGCGTCGTGGGTCTGTCGGGCAACAACGACTGGGGCGGCTCGGCCGCCAACAACTTCATCTCGCCGCACGGCTTCGAAAGCTTCCATCGCGAGGTCGAGCGCAAGCGCCTGGGCGTCAATGTCGCCTTCGAGGCCGACCTGGGCGAGGGCTTCACCCTGGTGGCCGAGGGCTTCTACGCCAAGCTCGACGAGTACAACCGCGCCGCCGGCATCAACATCTCCAACCGCTGGGACGGCGGCGCGTTCGGCGTCTGGACCACCCCGACCGCGTTCGAGAACACCGGCGAGGTCAGCACCGGCAACGGCCGCCCCTGGCTGGCGGTCGACGAGTACGACATCAACGCCTGGTGGGTGAACAGCTTCTCGGTGAACCGCACCACCAAGTCGGAGACCAAGAACTACAACCTCGAACTGAAGTACGACAACGGCGGCAACTTCACGAGCGAGGTGCGGGCCATCCGCGCCAACGGCGACCGTCTGAGCATGAACGGCCAGGCCCAGGGCGACCTTAGCAACTGGCAGTACGCGCCGGGCCGCTTCAATCTCTTCCGCGACCCGAACGACCGCACGCGCGGGCCGTTCTATCCGGCCTCGATCTGCGCCCAGTATCCGGCCTCGCAACGCAGCAACGCCGTCGTCGGCAGCGCCGGGGGCTGTTACCTGAACCCGAACCCGTTGGGCTACGGCGCCAATCCCCAGCTGCACTACAACATCGGGGGTAACAAGGCGGTCTGGAGCGGTTTCGACAACCCGCTGGCCGGCGGCCTGGGGGCAGGCAAGACCCTCAAGGACTACATGGCCAACAAGGACAGCTACGCGATCGCGGCGTTCTCCTCGGAAGGCAACAACGAGGTCGAGTCGGACATGAACGTGTTCCGCGCCGAGGGACACTACAAGTTCGACGACAACTTCCTGGGCTTCATCACCAAGATCGACGCCGGCGTCCGCCAGAGCGACCGCTCGGTCGAGGTCGAGGCGTTCCACCTGTTCTCGCCGTTCTACGGCGGCACGCCGGGCGCGGTGCAGGCCAACGGCACGCCGGTGCCGGCCGCGGGCTGCTTCGCGCAGTGGAAGGCCATCGACGTGGTCATGAGCCAGGACCAGTGCCAGGCGGGCGAGTTCGTGCCCAATCCCTTGGGCGGGGCGCCGGTCTTCCAGGGCTATACGGTCAACAGGCCGACCAAGATCGACGCCTACAACAACGTCATCTGGATGGACGACCTGGGCAGCATCACCCAGGGCATCCCGGGCTTCTGGGTCGTGGACCCGCGCGACTTCGACGACGTGAAGTCGTTCCAGGAAAAGGTGTTCGGCGCGGCGGTCCGCTACCAGATCCCCGGCGCCACCTATGACGTGACGCTGAAGGAGCAGAGCGCCTACGCCGACGCCAACTTCGAGATCGGCAAGCTGTCGGGCAACATCGGCCTGCACGTCATCCAAACCGACCTGCTGGTGAAGCAGAACCTGACCGGCGCCACCCAGAACTACGGCGACACCAACCTGGACGTCGGCGACACGGTCACCCGCCGCAAGTACACCGATTGGCTGCCGTCGCTGAACGCGGTCTACGACTTCGACGACCACCTGAAGTTCCGCTTCGCCTATTCCAAGACGATGCAGCCGCTGGACCTGGGCAACTACGGGGGCGGCCTCAGCATCTCGACCGCCGACTGCGGCACCAAGCCGGGCCGCTGCGTGACGGGCGCCAGCTCGTCGGGCAACCCGTACCTGGATCCGTGGCGCTCGACCAACTTCGACGGCGCGATCGAGTACTATTTCGGCGGCGCTTCGATGGTGAACCTGTCGGCCTTCAAGCTGAAGATCGACAGCTTCGTCACCGGCGGCACCACCACCGGCACGTTCAAGGACGAGGACGGCACGCCGCGCACCGTCAACGTCACCCAGCCCATCCAGGGCGACGGCGGTTCGGTGAAGGGCCTGGAAGTCGGCGCCAAGCTGGCCTTCAGCGACCTGCTGCCGGACGGCGGCTTCTTCTCGAACTTCGGGGTCGACGCCAACGCCACCTACTCGCCCAGCTCGGAGTCGCGCCTCGGCCTGGACGGCAAGAAGCTGCCGTTCACCGATAACTCCAAGTACCAGTACAACCTCGTGGGCTGGTACCAGGACGACAAGTGGCAGGCTCGCGTCGCCTACAACTACCGCACCGACCGCCTGAACAGCGTCACCGGCAGCTCTGGCGACAACCTGGCGGTGTTCCAGGACGCCACCGGCTTCGTCGATGTGAACGTCAGCTACAATGTTCGCGACAACATCGTCGTCTACCTCAACGGCTCGAACGTGAGCGGCGAGATCGAGAATTACTACGTGAAGTTCGCGGACGGTAAGACTCAGTACTTCAGCCAGAACCAGTTCGAACCGCGCTACACCCTCGGCATTCGCGCCAAGTGGTGACCTAGACCAGCCCTTCCCTGCGGGCCGCTGCGATCCCTGTCGCAGCGGCTTCTTTTTTCGAGCGGGGCGGCTAGCATGATTGCGACCAAGACGGGCGCTCGAAGCCCGCGAGAAGAAGCCGGCGAGCGCTTCGACCAAGGGAGTAGGCCACCATGCAGGACAACGCGCGCGACCGGCGCATCCGCGACATCGTCATCGTCGGCGGAGGTACGGCGGGCTGGATGGCCGCCGCCAGCCTGAGGCGGCATTTCGGCGCCGCGCCGGTGACCATCACCCTGATCGAGTCCTCCGAGATCGGCACGATCGGGGTGGGCGAGGCGACGATCCCGACCATCCGCCGCTTCTACCAGGCCCTGGGCCTGTCCGACATCGACGTGCTGCGCGCCACCGGCGGCACCTGCAAGCTGGGCATCCGCTTCAACGACTGGTCCGGGCCCGGCTCGTCGTTCATCCACCCCTTCGGCCTCTACGGCCAGGACCTGAAGGGCGTGGCGTTCCATCACTACTGGATGCGGCTGCGGACCCTGGGCGAGGCCGCGCCGATCGGCGACTATTCGCTGGGCGCCAGCCTGGCCGCCGGCGGCAAGTTCACCACGCCGTCGCGCAACCCGCCCTCGACGCTGTCGGTGTTCGACTGGGCCCTGCATTTCGACGCCGGCCTGTTCGCCCGGCTGATGCGCCAGGTCGCCGAGCAGAACGGCGTGCGCCGCATCGACGCCAAGATCGTCCAGACCAACCTGCGCGGCGAGGACGGCTTCGTCGAGTCGGTGTCGCTGGACACCGGCGCGACCGTCGCCGGCGACCTGTTCATCGACTGCTCGGGCTTTCGGGGTCTGCTGATCGAGGAGGCGCTGCACACCGGCTACGAGGACTGGAGCCAGTGGCTGCTGTGCGACAGCGCCCTGGCGGTCCAGAGCGAAGGCCAAGGGGGAGCGGCGGGGTCGCCGCCGCCCTATACCGACGTCACCGCCCACGAGGCCGGCTGGCGGTGGCGGATCCCGCTGCAGCACCGCTGGGGCAACGGCTATGTCTATTCCAGCCGCCACACCACCGACGAGGCGGCGAGGGCGGTGCTGACCGGCGCTCTCGCCCCTTCTGAAATGAATGGGCGCCTGCTGCACGAGCCGCGCAAGATCGGCTTCCATCCCGGCCGCCGCCTGAAGGCCTGGAACAAGAACTGCATCGCCCTGGGCCTGGCTTCGGGCTTTCTGGAGCCGCTGGAGAGCACCAGCATCGCCCTGATCGAGACGGGCATCGAGAAGATCAAGCAACTGTTCCCCAGCCGCGACTTCGACTCCGCGGTGGTCGACGAGTTCAACGCGATGTCGCGCCTGGAGATGGAGCGCGTCCGCGACTTCATCATCCTGCACTACAAGCTCAACCAGCGGACCGACGACCCGACGGGCTTCTGGACCCACTGCCGCGAGATGGCGGTCCCCGAGACCCTCCAGAAGAAGATCGACCTGTGGCGCGCCCAGGGCCACTTCGTCCGCTATCGCTGGGAGATGTTCTCCCCGCCCAGCTGGCTGGCGATCTATGCCGGCTTTGGTCTGCTGCCGGAAACCTACGACCTCAGCGTCGACGGCTTCGACCCCGGACAGCTGTCGGCCGCCCTGGGCGAGATGCGCAAGGCCGTGGCCGACACCGTCGCCGCCACGCGCGCCCATGGCGACTTCATCGAACAGTACGCCCGTCCCCAGCCGGTGGCGGCCGAGTAGGAACCCTAGAGATGGCCCACCTGAACAAGATCGTCATCGTCGGCGGCGGCTCGGCCGGCTGGATCTGCGCGGCCATGCTCAGCCACTATTTCCAGAACGGGCCGACGGCGGTCGAGCTGGTCGAATCCGAGGAGATCGGCACGATCGGGGTGGGGGAATCGACCATCCCGCCGTTCCTCCAGCTGATCCGCACCCTGGGGATCAACGAGCAGGACTTCATTCAGGAAACCCAGGCCGCCTTCAAGCTGGGCATCCGGTTTGAGAACTGGCTGGAGAAGGGCGACGTCTACTATCACCCGTTCGGCCAGATCGGCGGGCCGCTGGAGGTCAACGAGTTCTACCAGTGCTGGCTGCGGGCCAAGCAGAACGGCCATCCGTCGAAGCTGCAGGACTTCGCCCCGGCCTCGGTGATGGCCGAGGCCGGCAAGTTCATGCTGCCGTCCAAGGCCCAGCGGACGATGATCGCCAACGCCAACTACGCCCTGCACGTCGATGCGCGGCTGGTGGCCCTGTACCTGCGCAGGTTCGCCGAGGCGCGCGGCGTCAAGCGCACCGAGGGCATTGTCACCGAGGTGGCGACCCGCCCGGACGGTGGCGTCCAGAAGGTGATCCTGAAGGACGGTCGCGAGGTGGCCGGCGACTTCTTCATCGACTGTTCGGGCTTCCGCGCCCTGCTGATCGGCAAGACCCTGGGCGAGCCGTTCCGCGACTGGGGCGATGTGCTGCTGTGCGACCGGGCCATCGCCGTCCAGACCGAGAACGTCGGCGCGCCGCATCCCTACACCCTGGTCCAGGCCCAGGACTTCGGTTGGCGCTGGCGCATCCCGCTGCAGCACCGCTCGGGCAATGGCTATGTCTATGCCAGCAAGTATCTGAGCGACGACGAGGCGATCGCCACCCTGATGCGCCAGGTTCAGGGCGAGGTCGTGCTGGGGCCCAACGTCATCCCGTTCAAGACCGGCGTGCGCGAGCGGCCCTGGGTCCGGAACGTGGTGTCCATTGGCCTGTCGTGCGGCTTCATCGAGCCGCTGGAATCCACCGCCCTGCACCTGATCTACAAGGGCATGGACTATTTGCTGCGCTTCATGCCCGACATGGACGCCGACCCGATCCTGGCGGCCGAGTACAATCGCCGGATGGTCGCCGACTACGAGGAGATCCGCGACTTCATCGTCCTGCACTACGTGACCACCCGGCGCGACGACACGCCGTTCTGGCGCGACTACCAGAAGGTGGTCCCGCCCGAGAGCCTTCGCGAGCGCATGGCGCTGTTCAAGGCGGCCGGGGTGCTGCGCGACGGCGTCGACGACATGTTCCGCGCCCCCAGCTGGCAGTCGGTGATGGAGGGCATGGGCGTGCGGCCCGACCGCTACCAGCAGCTGGTCGACCGCATCCCGCTGAGCGTGATCATGAACCTGATGGACAAGTCCGCGCCCATGCTGGCCGATTTCGTGGCGACCCTGCCCAGTCATGAAGAGTTCCTGAGAACCCATTGTCCAGCCGCGCCTTTCAGGCGCTCGGCCTAGGCGGCTAGGGCGGCCTTCACCAGCGACTGGTGGGCGGCGACGCCGGCCAGGACGCCGTCAGCCGAGGCCAGGGTTGCGTTCTGCATCGGGCGCGCCGCGTCGCCCGCCGCGAAGACGCCCGGCACGGTGGTAGCCTTCCAGGCGTCGGTGCGGATGATCGGGCCCAGCGGACCCTCGTCGAAGGCGCAGCCCAGCCTTTCGGCCAGGGGGCTGGCCATCCGCTGGGCGGGCGCGACGAACAGGCCGTTGAGAGGCAGGACGCGGCCGTCTTCCAGGCGCACCGCCTCCAGGTCGAGGGCGTCGCCCAGCAGGGCGGCGACAGGCGTGCGCTCGATGGCGACGCCCCGCGCGTCCAGCAGGGCCCGCTGCTCGTCATCGGGCTCGAACAGGCCCTGGGTGAACAGGGTGGTGGGGCCCCAGTCCGGGATCAGCGCCGCCTGGTGGGCCGACATCGGGTGGCCGGCCAGCACGCCCAGCGGCCGGTCGCGGTGCTCGTAGCCATGGCAATAGGGGCAGTGCAGCACGCTGGCGCCCCAGCGTTGCTTGAGACCGGGCAGGTCGGGGAGGATGTCGGCGACGCCGGTGGCCAGGATCAGCCGCCTGGCCAGGACCCGTCGACCGCCCGTCAGCGTCACGGAAAAGCCTCCCGGCGCGGCTTCGGCGCTGTAGGCCTCGCCCTGCACGATCTCGGCGGTCGGATAGGCCGCCACCTGGCAGGCGGCCTCGCGCATGATCCTGGCCGGCGCCTTGCCATCCTGGCCCAGGAAGCCGTGCGAGGCGTCGGCGAAACGGTTGCGCGGCAGGCCGGCGTCGACCACCAGGACCGAGCGGCGGGCGCGGGCCAACTGCATGGCGGCGGAGAGACCGGCGAAGCTGCCGCCAACGACGACCACGTCAAGCATAATGATGATCCTTGGGTTGGGGAATGCGGGCGGTGTCGAGGCCGTCGAACAGGTCGGCCAGCGAAAGGGTGGCCAGCTTGCGGGCCAGCAGGGCTCGGGCCTCGGTCACGGCTTCGTCGAGTGCGGCGTTGACCGCCTTCTCGATGGCGCAGTCGGGCATTTCCTCGGCCTTGCCCAGGGCGACGATCTGTTCGCCCAAGGCGTCCTGGACCTGGGCGAGGCTGACCTCGCGGAGCGAGCGGCCGAGCCGCCAGCCGCCGCCGTGGCCCTTGGCGGAAGCAACGATTCCGGCCTCGCGCAGGCCCGCGAAGGTCCGGCGGATGACCACCGGGTTGGTCCCGGCGCAGGCGGCCATCTCTTCGGAGGTCATGGGATTGTCGCGCTGGGCCATGTGCAGCAGCACGTGCAAGGCGACGGAGAGGCGGCTGTTCGGTTTCATGTAATTATAGATGTTACATGAAGCCTCGCGGTGCAAGGGGCCGGCGGGAATTACGCCGTCAGCGCCAGTTCTTGGCCTCCGTGATCGTCGCGGGTTCGGCCAGTAGGGCCTCCAGCGGTCGCCCCGGCGAGGGTGCAGGCCGCGATCCTGACCGGTCCGCCGCCAGCGATGCGGCAGGTCAGGGACCGGGAAAAGGTCGCCGCCATCAGCCGTTCGCGGTCGAGGGCGGGGCGGTCACCGAGGGCGAGATCCGCAGGGGGATCCAGCGGTCGGGCGTCGGTCCCTGGACGAAGATCGGCCGTCCGGTCACCCGCCGGAACGGTCGTGCTAGGGTGTGGCGGCGGCCGCGGCGACTCGGCCGCGCCGGCTGGGATGGGACAGGAGAACACCTCTGGCGACGGTGAAGCGCACGGGCTCGAAGAAGACCCTGACGACGGCCAACCTGGCCGCCCTGGGCGCCGAGCGGCTGGCCGAACTGCTGATCGACGTCGCCGAGGGCCACGCCCAGATCAAGCGGCGGCTGCGCCTGGAGCTGGCCGGCGAGATCGGGCCCGAAGATCTCGCCGCCGAGCTGGCCAAGCGCCTGGACGCCATCGCCGACAGCCGGGCGCGCATCCACTGGCGCAAGCACAAGGAGTTCGTCCGCGAGCTGGACATGCAGCGCGCCCTGATCGCGGGGCGGCTGGCCGAACTGGACGCGACCCTGGCCTTGCCGATGATGCTGCGGTTCCTGGGCCTGGCCGAGGGCGTGTCGCACCGCACCGCCGACGCCAAGGGCGAGATCGAGGCGGTGTTCGACGCGGCCGTCGACGACGTGGCGGCGATCGCGGCCAAGGCCCTGTCCGACCCGCGCGCCTTGGGCGACCAGCTTCTGGACCTGCTGCTGCATGGCCGCGCGGGGCTGGGGCCACGGGTGCTGAAGAACGCCCTGCCGGCGCTGGGCGCGGCGGGCGTGGCCCTGCTCCGGGCCCAGGTCGAGACGACCATGGCTGGGCAGAAGCGGGTCAGCGGCGCGCTGAAGGCCGCCGTCCAGGTGCTGGCCGACGCCCAGGGCGACGTCGACGGCTACATCGCCCAGTTCACCGACTCCCAGGCCGTGCTGCCGCCGATCGGGGCGCAGATCGCCCGGCGCCTGGCGGCGGCGGGCCGGCTGGACGAGGCCGTCGCGGCGCTGGACCGCTCGACGCCGGGCTCGTTCGTCCAACTGGTCGGGACGGTTCTGGGCCGTCCGACCTTGCCCGGCCCCGGCGCCCTGGACTGGGAGGACGCCTATATCGAAGTGCTGGAGGCGCGCGGGCAGGGCGACCTGGCCCAGGACATGCGCTGGACCAGCTTCGAGCGCGGCCTGTCGGTCGAGCGGCTGCGCGACTACCTCAAGCGCCTGCCCGATTTCGACGACGTCGAGGCCGAGGACAGGGCCCTGACCCACGCCGAGGACTTCCACGACGTCCACGCGGCGCTCGACTTCCTGGTCCGCTGGCCGGCCTGGGACCGCGCCGCGCGCCTGGTGCTGCGCCGCGCCGGCGACCTGGACGGCGACCGTCCGGAACTGCTGGAGCCCGCCGCGCGCGCCATCGAGGGCCGCCATCCGCTGGCCGCCACGCTGTTGTTGCGGGCGATGATCCTGGACACCGCCCGCTACGCCCGCACGGCCCGCTACAAGGACGCCCAGCAGCAGCTGCTGGAGGCCGCCTCCCTGGCCCCGGCCATCGCCGACTGGGACGGTCACGAGGACGCCGACGCTTTCGCCGCGCGGGTCGCGGGCTATCGGCGGTGGTGAGGCGGTCTCGGCGGCATTCTACAGTCTCGCTAGTAAAAACCCTCGATTGCCTAGAACCGAGCGGCGGACCTATAAGCGGCCTGAAAATTCCAGCCCTTCGAGGGATTCCATGAGCTCCGATTTCGCGGCCGCGCGCCTGAACATGGTCGAAAGCCAGATCCGCACGGCCGACGTCACCGATCTGCCCCTGCAGGACGCCCTGCGCGTCGTGGCGCGCGAGGCCTGCGTGCCGGCCGGCAAGGGCTATCTGGCCTATGCCGACGCCGACGTCGAATACGCCCCCGGGCGCTGGCTGCTGCGCCCGCGCGAGGTGGGCAAGCTGCTGCAGCACCTGCGTCCGCGCGAGGGCGACAAGGCCCTGGCCATCGCCGCCCCCTACGCCGCCGCCGTGCTCGAGCAGATGGGCCTGGTGGTCACCCGCCTGGACGGTGACGACCTGACCGCCGTGCCGGGCTCGGGCTATGACGTCGTCATCTGCGAAGGCGCCGTGCCGCGGGCTCCGGACAGCTGGACCAGGGCCCTGGCCCAGGGCGGCCGCTTGGCGGTGATCGAGCGGGAAGGCCCGGTCGGACGCGCCGTGATCTATGTTCGGGCCGAGGACGGCGTGGGCCGTCGCGCGGTTTTCGACGCCACCCCGCCGATGTTGGCGGGCTTCACCGTTGAACAGGGCTTTGCGTTCTGACCACTTGGGTCCAGAAAGCTGAAGCGCAACGTTTGCGTGAAAAAAGCTTAACTAGCGGCCTGTGGTCTCGCGCCTTACAGCCGGTCATACAGGGTGCGGGCGTCGCGCCGGGTCTGGCCAGGGGTTTCGTGGGGAATGAAGTTGATGTCGAATAGCCGTCGGGCCGCTTTGCTGGCCGCCGCTTGCAGCATGGGCCTCATGGCGGGCCTGGTCTCCGCCGCGCGGGCCGAGACCCTGGCCGACGCCCTGGCCCTGGCCTACCAGACCAACCCCACCCTGCAGGGCCAGCGCGCCAACCAGCGCGTCACCGACGAGGGCGTGGTCCAGGCCAAGACGGCGTTCCGGCCCACCCTGAACGGTTCGGTCAGCGTCAGCGCTTCGGAGACGCACCTGGCCGACCCGGTCGCCACGGGCACCACGGTGGTCAACGGGCAACTGGTCACGACCTACCGCGACACCGACAAGCGCCGTGGTAGCGGCGCTGGCCTGGCGCTGGCCCAGCCGCTCTACACGGGCGGTCGCGCCACGGCCAACTTGACCGCCGCCGAGGCCGACGTGCTGGCTGGTCGCGAGGACCTGCGCAGCGTCGAGCAGTCGGTTCTGGGCAGCGTCATCCAGAGCTATGTCGACGTTCGGCGCGACCAGGAACGCCTGCGCATCGCCCAGGAGAACGTCACCGTCCTGACCCGTCAGCTGGAGGAATCCAAGGCGCGCTTCGAGGTCGGCGAGATCACCCGCACCGACGTGGCCCAATCCGAAGCCCGCCTGGCCGCGGCCCGCGCCAGCTTGTCGTCGACCCAAGCCCTGCTGGCCGCCAGCCGCGCGGCCTACGCCGCCGTGGTCGGCCAGAACCCGACCGACCTGACGCCAGAGCCGTCCCTGGCCCCCCTGCTGCCCGCCAGCGTCGAGCAGGCCTTCGACCTGGTCGACAAGAACAACCCGCAGATCCAGGCCGCCCGCTACGCCCAGCAGGCCGCCGCGGCCCGCGTCGCCCTGGCCAAGGCCGCCTATCGCCCCTCGGTGTCGGCGCGCGCCGGCTACGACGTCGACGCCAGCCGGGCCAATGGCGTCGGTTCGCAGTTCAACGAGTTCGACCGCGCCCTGACCGGCTCGGTCACCGCCTCGGTGCCGATCTTCACCGGCGGCCTGAACGCCTCGCAGGTCCGCGCCGCCAAGGAGCGCGAGAACGCCGCCCGCATCGCGGTCGAGAGCGCCCAGCGCTCGGCCCTGCAGCAGATCTCCACCGCCTGGAACAACCTGCTGGCCTCGCGCGCCAACCTGGTCTCGAACGAGGAGCAGGTCCGGGCCACCAAGATCGCCTTCGAAGGCGTGCGCCAGGAGCAGCAGGTCGGCCTGCGCACCACCCTGGACGTGCTGAACGCCCAGTTGGAGCTGGCCAACGCCGAGGTCGCCCTGGTGGTGGCCCGCCGCGACGAGTACGTGGCCAGCGCCAGCGTGCTGCAGGCCATGGGAGTGCTGAACGTCGCCAACCTGACCCCCGAGGTCGAGCGCTACGATCCGGTCAAGTCGTACAACAAGGTCAACCACGCCTTCGGCTGGGTGCCCTGGGAGCCCGTCGTCCAGGTGATCGACAAGGTCGGCGCCCCGTCGACGGCGGTCAGGAACGCGCCCGCGCCGGCCGGCAAATAGGGCGAATTGAAGCGCCGATGATGCTTGAGCTTGCTTAACCGGCGCAAGTCTGCACCATCGCGGTAAGCGCCCGGCCTGGGCGTTCCAGGATTCGTACCCTCTTCGAGACGGCCCCACACATGTCCGACCAGAGCCCCCAAGAACCGACGATGGAGGAGATCCTCGCCTCCATCCGACGCATCATCTCGGAAGATGACGCGCCGGCGGAGGCCGCTGCGGCGCCCGAACCGGAGCCCGCGCCCGTCGAGGAGGCTCCGGCCGAGGACGACGTCCTGGAACTGACCGACCCGATCGAGCCGCCCGCGCCGGTCGAGAGCCTGGGCGACATCGACGTCTATTCGCCGGAACCCGAGCCCGAACCCGAGCCCACGCCGCCGCCTCCGCCCGAGCCGGCCCCCGCGCCGGTGTTCTCGCGCGAGGAAGTGGCCGATAACCTGGTGGGCGACCACGCCGCCGGCCTGGCCGCCAGCGCGTTCGGCAGCCTCAGCTCGGCCCTGCTGATGCCCAAGGACGGCCGCACCCTGGAGGACGTCGTGCGCGAACTGCTGCGCCCGCTGCTCAAGGAATGGCTGGACCAGAACCTGCCGCGCATCGTCGAGGCCAAGGTCGAGGAAGAGGTCCACCGCATCGCCCGCGGACGCGGGGTATAGCGGCGCGGCCTCGCCTCCTGGGCGGCGGCCCACGAAAAATCAAAGGCGGTCGCTCCGGCGGCCGCCTTTTTCCGTCCTAAAATCCCAGTTGAACCAAGGCCCACGGTTTCGTCCGGCGGCCGCAGATGGCATACCCACCGCGCCATGCTTGAAAAGACCTTCGATCCCAAATCCGTCGAGCCCCGCCTGTACGCCGCCTGGGAGGCCTCTGGGGCCTTCAAGCCCAGCCAGGCGCCGGGCGCCGAGGCGTTCACGATCGTCATCCCGCCGCCGAACGTCACGGGCAGCCTGCACATCGGCCACGCGCTGAACAACACGCTGCAGGACGTGCTGACCCGCTTCCACCGCATGCGGGGCAAGTCGGCCCTGTGGCTGCCGGGCACCGACCATGCCGGCATCGCCACCCAGATGGTCGTCGAGCGCCAGCTGGCCGCCGTCGGCAACATCGGCCGCCGCGAGATGGGCCGCGAGGCCTTCGTCGAGAAGGTCTGGGAATGGAAGGCCGAGAGCGGCGGGGCGATCACCAACCAGCTGCGCCGCCTGGGCGCCAGCTGCGACTGGTCGCGCGAGCGCTTCACCCTGGACGAGGGCCTGTCGGCCGCCGTCCGCAAGGTGTTCGTCCAGCTCTACAAGCAGAACCTGCTCTATCGCGACAAGCGCCTGGTCAACTGGGACCCGCAGTTCCAGACCGCCATCTCCGACCTCGAGGTCGAGCAGAAGGAGGTCGACGGCCACTACTGGCATTTCGCCTATCCGCTGGCCGACGGCGTGACCTTCCAGTATCCGGTCGCCTTCGACGACGAGGGCGAGCCGACGCAGTTCGAGACCCGCGACTTCATCGTCGTGGCCACCACGCGGCCGGAGACCATGCTGGGCGACACCGCCGTGGCCGTCCATCCGTCGGACGAACGCTACAAGGACCTGGTCGGCAAGGACGTGGTCCTGCCGATCGTCGGCCGCCGCATCCCGATCGTCGCCGACGACTACGCCGACCCGACCAAGGGCTCGGGCGCGGTCAAGATCACCCCGGCCCACGACTTCAACGACTTCGGCGTGGGCAAGCGCCACGGCCTGCCGGCGATCAATATCCTGACGCCCGACGCGCGGCTGAACGACGAGGTCCCCGAGGCCTATCGCGGCCTGGACCGCTTCGCGGCCCGCAAGGCGATCGTCGCCAGGGCCGAGGAAGACGGCTGGCTGCGCGAGATCGAGAAGACCCGGCACATGGTCCCGCACGGCGACCGCTCGGGCGTGGTCATCGAGCCCTACCTGACCGACCAGTGGTACGTCGACGCCAAGACCCTCGCTCAACCGGCCCTGAAGGCGGTGGAGGAGGGGGCCACGGTCTTCGAGCCCCGGCACTGGGAAAAGACCTATTTCGAGTGGCTGCGCAACATCGAGCCCTGGTGCGTCTCGCGCCAGCTGTGGTGGGGCCACCGGATCCCGGCCTGGTTCGGGCCGGACGGCCACATCTTCGTCGAGGAGACCGAGGAGGAGGCCCTGGCCGCCGCCATCCTGCACTATGGCGACGAGGCCCCGGCCCTGAAGCGCGACGAGGACGTCCTCGACACCTGGTTCAGCTCGGCCCTGTGGCCGTTCTCGACCCTGGGCTGGCCGGAGAAGACGCAGGACCTGGCCCAGTTCTACCCGACCAGCACCCTGGTCACCGGCTTCGACATCATCTTCTTCTGGGTGGCCCGGATGATGATGATGGGCATCCACTTCATGGGCGAGGTCCCGTTCAAGCAGGTGTTCATCAACGCCCTCGTCCGCGACGAGAAGGGCGCCAAGATGAGCAAGTCCAAGGGCAACGTCATGGACCCGCTGGTCCTGATCGACGAGCTGGGCTGCGACGCGGTGCGCTTCACCCTGACGGCGATGTCGGGCCAGGCCCGCGACATCAAGCTTTCCAAGCAGCGCATCGAGGGTTACCGCAACTTCGGCACCAAGCTGTGGAACGCCTCGCGCTTCGCCCAGATGAACGAGTGCGTCCGCGTCGAGGGCTTCGACCCGTCGACCGTCAAGCAGCCGATCAACAAGTGGATCCGCGGCGAGACGGTCAAGACCGCCGCGGAGGTGACGCGGGCCCTGGAGGCCCCGGCCTTCAGCGACGCCGCCGACGCGCTCTACAAGTTCATCTGGAACGTGTTCTGCGACTGGTACGTCGAGCTGGCCAAGCCGATCCTCAATGGCGACGACGCCGAGGCCAAGGCCGAGACCCGCGCCACGGCCGCCTGGGCGCTGGATGTGATCTTGAAGCTCCTGCACCCGGTCATGCCGTTCATCACCGAGGAACTGTGGGACAAGACCGCCGAGTTCGGCGCGCCCCGCGAAGGCCTGCTGATCGTCGAGAAGTGGCCGGACCTGCCGGAAGCCTGGATCGACGCGGACGCCGAGGCCGAGATCGGCTGGCTGGTCGACACGGTCGGCGAGATCCGCTCGATCCGCGCCGAGATGAACGTGCCGCCGGGCGCCAAGCCGCCGCTGTCGGTGATCGGCGCCAACGCCGAGACCAAGGGCCGCCTGGCCCGCCACCGCGACCTGCTGCTCAGCCTGGCCCGGCTGGACAGCGCCCGCGAGGCCGACGCGGCCCCGACGGGCTCGGTCCCGATCGTGCTGGGCGAGGCGACCGGCGCCCTGGCCATCGCCGAGTTCATCGACCTCTCGGCGGAAAAGGCCCGCCTGGCCAAGGAGATCGCCGGCCATGTCGGCGAGATCGAGAAGACGGGAAAGAAGCTCAACAATCCCGACTTCCTGGCCCGGGCCAAGGAAGAGGTCGTCGAGGAGAACCGCGAACGCCTGGCCGAGGCGGAGGCCGCCAAGGCCAAGCTGGAAGCGGCCTTGGCGCGGCTGGAGGCGGTGGGGTAGGGCTCGGCGGGCGACGCACGCTCACGGCAAGGCCTCGGCCAGCTTGGCGAAAGCTCCTGGCTGAGCGTGCGTCCCCTCGGCGCCCGAAGCGCTACTGCTTCTTCGCGCCGCCCAGCATGCCCTCGATCTCGGCCTTGCTGGCGTTGATCAGGGTGGCGCCGTCGCGGACGGCCAGGTTGGCGACGTCCACGGCGAAGGTCTTGTCGTCCATCTTGATGGCCGCCATCGTCTTGCCGGACGCGTCCGGCTTGACCTCGGCGACGGTGCCGATCGTGGCGCCGGTGTTGTCCTTGACCGGCTGGCCGGCGGTGACCGGCGCGGCGGCGGTCGCGGAGGTGGACGCCGAGGTTCCGGTCGGGGCCGTGGTGGAATCCTGGGCCGGGGCCGCCGCCGCCGGGTCCTGAGCCGGGGCGGTCGGAGTCGTGGTCTGGGCCAGGGCCGGGGCGGCGATGGCGAGGGCTACGGCGGCGGCGCCGAGGGTCAGAAATGAACGCATGCGGTTTCCCATCTGTCGAAACGTCCCCCGACGTTCCGTTACGCTGACGTGACAATGGGGCGTCGGCTGGACGCTGATGCGGTCAAAATGGGTCCGTTTCCGAACGCGGTTCGCCCAAGCGCCCTGTTCAGCGCCCGTAGACCGCGTCGCGCACCTGGCTGGTGAAGGGGCCGTTCATGCCCTCGAAGGCGGTGTTGGTCATGATCACCACGGTCAGGCCGTTCTTGCCGTCGACGAACCAGTTGTGGCCGTAGACCCCGCCCCAGGCCAGCGTTCCGGCGGCCTGCGGGGTCCTGGCGACGGCCGGGTCGTCCAGCACCGCCCAGCCATAGCCGAAGCCCCAGCCGGGGCCCTGGGTGGCCGCCTGCGGGCCGACCTGGTCCTTCGTCATCTCGGCCACCGTCGAGGCCTTCAGGATCGGCGCGCCGCCCTTGCGCACGGTCTCCAGCAGGGCCAGCACGTCGCCGGCCGTGCCGACCATGCCCGCGCCGCCGGACGGGAAGGCGGTCTTGTCCGTGGCGCGGCTGGGCGCGAAGCGCACGGCCGTGGCGCCCAGCGAGACGTCCTGGTTGTCGGTCATCCGGGTCGGCAGGGGCTGGGCGTTGACATAGGGCGTCGCCAGCCGGGCCGGATCGCGGGCCACGAAGCCGGCGTCGGCCAGGCCCAGCGGCGTCGTGACGGTCTCGGCCACGACCTGGGGCAGGGGCTCGCCCGTCGCCTTCTCGACCACCGAGCCCAGCACGTCGATGGCCAGCGAATAGCGCCAGCGCGAGCCGGGCGGGAAGGCCAGGGGCGCTTGGCCCAGGCGGCGCATGTTCTCGTCCAGGCTGATCCCCGACAGGTCGATCCCGTCCGAGACGCCCAGGGTGTGATAGGGATGCGACGACGTCTCGGCCAGGCCGTAGGTCAGGCCGCTGGTGTGGGTCAGAAGCTGGCGCAGGGTGATCACCGGCGCGGTCCCGTCGGCCAGCTTCGGCTTGAAGTCCGGCAGCCATTTCGTCACCGGATCGTCGAGGTTCAGCTTGTCGTCCTCGACCAGCTTCATCACCGCCACGCTGACGAACGGCTTGGTCACCGACGAGAAGCGGAAGATGGCGTCCTCGCGCATCGAGCGGCCGGCCTCGCGGTCGGCCAGGCCGGCGGCGCGGTGGTAGACCAGCTTGCCGTCGCGGGCGACCAGCACGACGGTCCCGACCAGCCGGTGCTCGGCCAGGGCGGTGTCGACCACCTTGTCCAGCCGGGCGGCCAGGGCCGCGTCGGGCGCGACGGCGAGGGCCGGAGCCGCGGGCGGCGCGGCCAAGCCGGGAGAGGCCAGGGCCAGGCTGGCGGCGACGGCGAGGCTCGAGATCCACGGACGCATGCGGCGACTCCCTGTCTTGGCGACCTGACGTAGGGCGATCCCCGCGACGCGGCAAGTCGCGCTCGCGAGGACAGGAGATCGCGCCGCGAAAGGCCCCCTCAGTCGGCTTCGCCGACAGCTCCCCCAGAGGGGGGAGCAGCTACGCTGTGCTAGATCCTCTCCCTCTGGGGGAGGTGGCCCGAAGGGCCGGAGGGGGCCAGCGGCGCCGGCCAGACCCGCACGGTCCCACCCTAACTTATCATTGTTCCCTTAGGTTCGAACGGACGTTTGCATCCCGCCTCGGCCTGTGCTTTCTCCTTGAGGAAACGTGCTCGGCCAGCGAAGCGCGACACATACCGGGAGAGTAACGATGACCCAGGCCGCCGCAGCGTCCGCCCCCACGATCCCCTGGCCCGCCATGTCGGTGAAACAGGCCTACGCCCTGATCACCGCCCCAGGCTCGCCCGGCGAGATGGAGGAGATCGAGATTCGCGGCGTGAAGACGAGGGTGTGGAAGCACTGCCCGCCGACCCTGCGCGACACCCTGCTGGTCGGCCGCACCCACGGCGACAAGATCTATCTGGTCCACGAGGACGAGCGGGTCAGCTTCGAGGCCTTCTACCGCGCCGTGACGGTGTTCGCCGCCGAACTGGAGACGGCCGGCGTCAAGAAGGGCGACCGGGTGGCCCTGGTCATGCGCAACCTGCCCGAATGGCCGGTGGCCTTCTATGCCGGCCTGTCGCTGGGCGCGATCCTGACCCCGCTGAACGCCTGGTGGACCGGCCAGGAGCTGGAATACGGCCTGGTCGACAGCGGCGCCTCGGTGGCGGTGATGGATGTCGAGCGCTTCGAGCGCCTGGCCGAGCACCTGCACAACTGCCCCGACCTCAAGCGGGTCTATGTCAGCCGCTCCCGCGAAGAGATCGCCCACCCCTACGTCAAGCGTCTGGAGAGCGTGATCGGCTGCCCCAACGACTGGATCAAGCTGGACGAGAAGCCGCTGTCGACCGTCGCGCTGGGGCCCGAAGACGACGCGACGATCTTCTACACCTCCGGCACGACCGGGAAGCCGAAGGGGGCCCTGGGCACCCACCGCAACGTCAACAGCAACATCTTCGCCACCGCCGCGGCGACGGCCCGCGGCTATCTGCGACGCGGCGAGATCCCGCCCCAGCCCGATCCCAGCCTGCCGCAGAAGGGCTCGCTGGTCTCGGTGCCCTTCTTCCACGCCACCGGCTGCTTCGCGGTGATGAACCCCTCGCTGTTCGGCGGCGCCAAGCTGGCCATGATCCGCAAGTGGGACCCGGAAAAGGCCATGCAGCTGATCCAGGACGAGAAGCTGACCCAGATGGGCGGGGTGCCGACCATCGCCTGGCAGATCATCGAGCACCCCAGCCGTCCCAACTACGACCTGTCGTCGCTGGAGACCGTGGCCTATGGCGGTGCGCCCTCGGCCCCCGAACTGGTGCGCAAGATCAAGGAGATCTGGCCCAAGTCCCTGCCGGGCAACGGCTGGGGCATGACCGAGACCTCGGCCACCGCCACCAGCAACTCGGCGGAAGACTACGAGAACCGGCCCGACAGCTGCGGCCCGGCCGTGCCGGTCACCGACCTGAAGATCATGACCCTGGAGGCCCCGTATCGCGAGCTGCCGATCGGCGAGGTCGGCGAGCTGTGGTGCAAGGGGCCGCAGGTGGTGAAGGGCTACTGGAACAAGCCCGAGGCCACCGCCCAGACCTTCGTCGACGGCTGGGTGCGCACCGGCGACCTGGCGCGGCTGGACGAGGAGGGCTTCTGCTACATCATCGACCGGGCCAAGGACATGCTGATCCGGGGCGGCGAGAACATCTACTGCATCGAGGTCGAGAACCTGCTGTACGACCACCCGGCGGTGATGGACGCCGCCCTGGTCGGCATTCCTCACAAGACCCTGGGCGAGGAGCCGGCCGCCGTGGTGACGCTGAAGCCTGGCGCCGGGGCCACCGAGGCCGAGCTGCGCGCCTTTGTCGCTGACCGCCTGGCCGCCTTCAAGGTGCCGGTCAGGGTGCTGTTCTGGCCCGAGACCCTGCCGCGCAACGCCAACGGCAAGATCATGAAGAACGAGCTGAAGAAAGTGTTCGTCGAGGGGTAGAGGATGCCCGAGTTCAAGACCCTCCCCCCGTGGGCAGGGGAATCGCATATGGATTTTTGATCCGAACGGGATTCTGAGGGTGTCTGCTTTGTGAGGCGGAGGCTCTGG
>NZ_JBWKPX010000033.1:0-52163 GCF_059418465.1 Caulobacter sp. GW821-FHT09A05 | reverse complement strand
GCCTCCCCGCCCCCGGCCCGCGCCTGCTCGCGACGGCGATCCAGTTCCTCGAGTATGTGCTGCACGCGGAAACGCTCCCCTGCTCTCTCACCGGGCGGTTATCCCACCTTATGGGCCGAGCCCTAATGACGCGAGCTTTCCCTGACAAGGCGTCCCTCGCGGCGCCACGGCGGCGACCGCCGCCCGACCAAGGGCCTGAATGTTCGGGGCGAGGTCAGCGCCGAAGGGCCGCGAACCAGCGCTCCAGAACCTGCGCCTCCACCGCCAGGGCCTCGGCCCGGGCGACCGCCTCGGCGTCCTGCCCCCAGGTTTCAGTTTGGAAGATCTCCTCCAGCCGCGACAGCTCCAGGGCCTTGCGGCCGGTGACCCTGCCCGCCCGCAGGGCCAGGGCCAGGACCGTCGAGCCGAACAGGCCCGCGCCGTAGGCCACGCCGGCCAGGGTGAAGTCGTCCAGGGTCAGGGCCAGGCCCTCAACGCTGGCCAGGGCGGCCGGCGACTGGGCCGTGTGGATCACGCCCGAAGCCGGCGTCAGGTGAAGGTCGAGTTCGGCCCTGGCCCAGTCCAGCATGCCGCCCCAGTCGCGCTTCTGGCGCTCGACCAGCGGCGTGGGGTGATCGGCCCAATAGCACAACAGGTCCGTGCCGGCGTAGGCGGCGACCTCGGCCGCCACCTCGGCGCGGGTCTCGCGGATCCGGTCGATGGCGGTGAAGGCCAGACGGGTGGCGGGCATGGCCGTCGAGTCGATGACCTCGACCTGGGCTTCCCACTCGGCGGCGACCAGGTCCGCGAGCGCCCGGGTCGGCAGGACCAGGGGCGACCGGGCCGGCGACTTGGGCGTGCGGCCGTCCAGCAGCACGGCGAAACCGCCGTCCACGGGGCCCGCCGTGGCCGCCTTGTAGAAGCGGCGGGGACGTTGCAGCAGGTCGGGCTTGTCGGCCAAGGCGAACTTCTTTTCAGTCCAGACATCAAAACAGCGGTTTCAAGCCGTTGAATGGGCAAACAACGCGCCCAAGGCAAGACCGGGTGACGCAAGGGAGACAAACGGCGTGAGCCTGCCTTCCAACGACATGATGGCGGCCATCGCCGCGACCCGCTTCGGCCTGGGCGCCCGTCCCGGCGAGATCGACGCGGCCCGCGACGACCCGCGCGGCTTCCTGACGGCCCAGATCCGCCCCGAAGGCGCCGACCAGCCGCGGGGCGGCGAAGACTCGGCCCAGCGCCTGGCCGAGGTCAGCGACTACCAGATGCAGAAGCGCGACGCCAAGGCGATGGGAGATCCCAAGGCTCCGCCCGTCAGGGACGCCCAGAAGGACCTGCGCCAGCAGGCCGGCGACGATTTCCTGGCCCGGGCCCGGCTGGGCGCCACGACCGACGCGGCGTTCCGCGAGCGCTGGGCGCTGTTCTGGGCCAACCACTTCACCGTTTCGGCGACCAGCCTGGCCGTCGGCTCGGTGGCGGGGCCGTTCGAGCAGGAAGCGATCCGCCCGCACGTGTTCGGCCGCTTCGAGGACCTGCTGGTCGCCTCATCCACCCAGCCGGCCATGCTGCTGTACCTGGACCAGGCCCAGTCGGTGGGTCCCGACAGCCGGGCGTCGCAATACCAGCGCAAGACCGGCAAGAAGGCGGCCGGGCTGAACGAGAACCTGGCCCGCGAGATCCTGGAGCTGCATACGGTCGGGGTCGACGCGGGCTACCGCCAGGCCGACGTCACCGAGTTCGCCCGGGCCATGACCGGATTCAGCGTCGGCCGGCCGAAGGACGCCAACCCGCACCGGTTCCTGTTCCGCGACAACGCCCACGAGCCGGGCGCGCGGACGGTGATGGGCCGGCGCTATCCGCAGGAGGGCCAGGCCCAGGCCCTGGCGGTGATGCGCGACCTGGCGGCCAACCCGCACACCGCCCGTCACCTGGCGACCAAGCTGGCCGTTCACTTCGTCAGCGACAGGCCGCCCCCCGACCTGGTGGCGAGACTGCAGAAGACCTACCTCGACAGCGGCGGCCGCCTGGACGAGGTGGCCCGCGCCCTGGTCGCCGCGCCCGAGGCCTGGGACCCCGCCGCCGCCAAATTCAAGACTCCCTACGAGTTCGCGATCTCGACCTGGCGGGCCGTGGACGCCCAGCCGTCGGGGATCGACAAGCTGGCGCCGGTGCTGACGGGACTGGGCCAGAAGCCGTTTTCGCCCCCCTCGCCCAAGGGCTGGGCGGACGAGGCCCAGGTCTGGTGCGCGCCCGACGCCCTGATCAAGCGCCTGCGGTTCAGCGAGGGTTTCGCCGCCGTGGTCGCCGACCGCCTGGATCCCAACCTGCTGGCCCGGACCGCCCTGGGCGCGCGCCTGACCCCGCCGGTCGCCAAGGCCGTGGCCCGGGCCGAGACCCGCCGCGAGGCCATGGCCCTGCTGCTGATGAGCCCGGAGTTCCAACGCCGATGAACGCCCAAGTCTCTCGTCGCTCGCTGCTGCTGCAGGCCGCCGGCCTGGGCGTTTCCGTCAGCTTCCTGGGCGGCTCGGCCTTCGCCGCAGCCGACGGGCCGATGGCCATGCGCAAGCTGGTCGTGGTCATCTGCCGGGGCGGCATGGACGGCCTGACCGTCAGCCCGCCGGTCGGCGATCCCGACTATGCCGCCCTGCGCGGCGCGGTGGCGGTGACGCCCGACCAGGCGTTGAAGCTGGACGGGACCTTCGGCCTGCACCCGGCCCTGGAGTCGGTGCACGCCCTGGCGATGAAGGGCCAGGCTCGCATCGCCCCGGCCGTCGCCAGCCCCGACCGGGCCCGCTCGCACTTCGAGGCCCAGGACGTGCTGGAGACCGGCGCAGCCCAGGTCTATGGCGTCAGCACCGGCTGGCTGAACCGCACGCTGGAGGTGATGGGGCCGTCAAAGGTCGAGGGCCTGTCGGTGGGCGCCACCGCGCCGCTGATCCTGCGCGGCAAGGTCCAGGCCGCCAGCTGGTCGCCGGGCAAGGGCGTCGACGAGACCGCCCGCCTGCCCACCCTGCTGCAGGACCTGTACAAGGCCGACCCGCTGATGGGGCCGGCCTTCGCGCGGGGGCTGGAGACCGAGGCCATGGCCCAGGCGGCGATGACCGCGCTCAACCCCGCGCCCATTTCGGTCTCAGCCGACACGACCGCGATGAACGCTTCCGGGATGGCGCCCCAAGTCGCCGCGCCGCCGGCCATGGCTCCCACGGCCATGACCCAGGACGCCCGGGCCATCGCCGGACAGCGCCAGGGCCGCGAGGCCGCCCGCAAGCTGGGCGCGACCCTGGCCGGCTTCATGGTGCAGGACGGCGGACCGCGCATCGCCGCCGTCTCGCTGGACGGCTGGGACACCCACGCCGGCCAGGTCGGCCAGTTGAACACCCGCCTGTCCTATCTGGACGCCGTGCTGGACGGCCTGAACACCGGCCTCGGCGGCGAATGGAGCAACACCGTGGTGGTGGCCGCGACCGAGTTCGGCCGCACCGCGCGGGTCAACGGCACGGGCGGCACCGACCACGGCACCGGCTCGACCGCCCTGGTGCTGGGCGGCGGCCTCAAGGCCGGCGGCATCGTCGGCGACTGGCCGACGCTGAGACAGGAAGCCCTGTTCGAGAACCGCGACGTCCGGCCCACCCTCGACCTGCGCGGCCTGTTCAAGGGCGTGCTGGCCGATCACATGGGCGTCGACCGCGCGGCCCTGGAAACCAAGGTCTTCCCCGACAGCGCCGACGCCAAGCCGGTGACGGGGCTGGTCTAGCCGCGCGTCGAGAAGGCGTCGATGAAGCCGGCCACCTCGGTCGCCGGCATCGGCCGGGCGAAGTGATAGCCCTGCACCTGGTCGCAGCCATATTGCGTCAGGGCCGCCAACTGGTCGGGCCGCTCGACCCCTTCGGCCACCACCTTCATGCCCATGCTGGAGCCGAGGTTGATCACCGCGCGGACGATCGCGTCGTCCTGGCTGTTCTGGACGAAGGACTTGTCGATCTTCAGGCGATCGATCGGGAACTGCCGCAGGTTGGCCAGCGACGCGTAGCCGGTGCCGAAGTCGTCCAGCGCGATCAGCACGCCGCTGTCGTGCAGCTGCTTGACGGTGTCGCTGACCACCTCGGCGCCCCAGCCCATATAGACGTTCTCGGTGACCTCGATGGTCAGGCGATCGGCGGGCACCTTCCAGCGCTCCAGCTTGGCGGCGATCTCGGCGGCCAGGCGTCCCGTACGGAACTGGGCCGAAGAGATGTTGATGGCGACGCGGCCGAATTCCACGCCCTGGTCGAGCCAGGCGCGCATCTGGCCCAGGGCGCGCTCGAAGGCCACCTCGCCCAGCTGCAGCGACAGGTCGTTGTCCTCGAACGCGGCCATGAACGCGGCCGGCGGCAGGACGCCTTGCTCCGGGTGGTTCCAGCGCATCAAGGCCTCGAAGCCGGCCACGGTGTTGGCGGCCAGGTCGACCACCGGCTGGTAGAACAGGTCGAACTCGCCCTGGCTGATGGCCAGGCGAACCTCGCGCAGCAGCTCGACGCGCTGTTCGACCTCCGTCCGCATCGCCGGCCGGAAGACGACGCTGCGGTTGCGGCCGTCGTACTTGGCTTGATACAGCGCGACATCGGCGTTCTTGAGCAGATGGGTCGGATCGTCGTCCGGGTCGCCATGAACCGCCGCGCCGATGCTGGCGCAGATGGTGAAGCTTTGGCCGGCATGCTCGATGGGCGTACGCAGCAGGCCTTGCAGCACCTCGATCGGGCGCGTCATGTCCGCCTCGCTCTTGAGGTCGCGCAACACGATGGCGAACTCGTCGCCGCCCAGGCGCGCCACGGTGTCGCTGTGCCGGAAGGCCCGCTTGAGCTGCCCGGACAGCGCCTTCAGCAACGCGTCGCCTGCGTCGTGGCCCAGGGTGTCGTTGACGTCCTTAAAGTGATCGACGTCGAGCATGATCAGGCCGAACATCTCCCCCCGTTCGGCGGCGGCCACGGCGTCGTCATAGGCGCGCTGGAAGGCCGCGCGGTTGGGCAGGCCCGTCAGGGGGTCGCGGAAGGCCAGGAACTCGATCTGGGCGGCCGCCTGGATCGACTCGGTGACGTCCTCGTGGGTGGCGACATAGCCGCCGGCGGCGATCGGGTTGTGGGTGATGCGGATGGTGCGCCCGTCCGTCAGTTCCACGTCGCGCGTCGCCGCCGCCCCGCTTAGGGCGGCCTCGACGGTGGCGGCGTAGAACGCCGCGAAGCTGCGGGGGCCTTTGCCGATCGAGCGGCGATGATCCAGGATCTCGTCCAGCGGCGTCCCCGGGGCGCTGAGCGCGTCCGGCAGGTCGTAGAGCCGGCGATAGGCGGTGTTGCACAGGATCAGGCGCTTCTCGGCGTCGAACATGCAAAGCCCGTGCGGCATGTTGCTCAGGGCCGCGTCGAAGCGCGCGTTCTGCTCGGCCAGGCGCTGGCCCGCCGCCTCGGCATCGCGCGCCGCCAGGACCGCCTCGGTCACCTCGCGCCCGACGACGACGAAACGGCTGTAGGATGAACCCCGCGGCCAGGGGCTGAGCTCGAAGCTGAACCAGCGCGTGGCCGCGGCGTCCGTGGGGATTTCGACGCGGCAGGTCTCCACCGAGCCAGACGCCAGGCAACGGCCGGCGGCCCCGACGAAGTCGGCGTTCAGGACCAGGGGCTGGACGCTCTGCGACGGCGAGGTCACCGTCTGATCGAGCCAGCCTTGGCTGAACAGCAGGGGCTGCAGGTCCAGGTCCAACAGCACGATGGGGGTCGGCGAGGCGCTCAACGTGGTTCGCAGCGCCGTTTCGGCCGTGGACACGGCGGTCGACCGCCACTCCGCGACATCCAACGCGATGACCTTCGAACTCATGGCGAAAACTCCCGTCTGCCCTCGACGGCAGGGTCGGCGATCGTCGCTAATAAGTTGATGACGAACCGGCCCGCCCGCCTGCGGTGCAACGTCGCATCAGGGCTCGGGTCAGGTCGGATACGGGGGGCGGGGCCCTACTCCGCCGCGTTCAGCTTGCGCTCGACCGCCTCGACCAGTTCCTTGACGTCCTGGTGCTTGCCGTTCCTGAAGGCGATCCGCGTGCCGGTCTTCAACGGTCCCGTCAGGGGTCCGTCCGTCGGCACAGGCGCGAAACTCAGCACCTCGACGGTGTTGATCGACACCGGCGAGTCGTCCGGACGCGTGAAGCTCACAAAGGCCATGACGCATTCCTCAAGGTTGAGGAAAAACCTTGTCACAGCCGATGAGAGCGCTCAAGCGCTCCGCCGCGCGGCCCTACCGACGCTTGGCCGGCCGCCGGGCGAACGGGTCGTACTCGGCCTCGTCCTCCGAGAAGCCGAACTTGGCGAAGCCGGCCTTCATCTCGGGGCTGAGCGGCGCCTCGATAGCCAGGGTTCCGACCGTCGGGTGCGGCAGGATGATCGAGCGCGCGTGCAACTGCAGCTTCAGCCCCTCCGACAGCGGCGCGGACTTGTCGTCGCTGTACTTGGGATCGCCCAGGATCGGGTGGCCGATGGCCTTCATGTGGGCGCGCAGCTGGTGGGTCCGGCCGGTGTGCGGGCGCAGCGCCATCCAGGTGACGCGCGGGCCGGCCCGGCTGATCGAGACGAACTCGGTCTCGGCCGGCTGGGCGTCCGCGTCCTTGGGTTCGGCGGGGACCACCAACTCGCGGTCGCCGACGCCGCGCTTGGCCAGATGCAGCTCGATCACGCCCTCGGTCGGGTGCGGATTGCCGGCGACGATGGCCCAGTAGGTCTTCTGGGCCCGGCGCTTGGCGAAGGCCCCCGACAGGCGCGCGGCGGCGGCCGGGGTCTTGCCCAGCAGCAGCACGCCGGAGGTGTCGCGGTCCAGGCGGTGGACCAGCTTGGGCCGGTCGACGCCCTCGCCCCAGGCGCTGAGCAGCTTGTCGATGTGGTGGGTGGTCTTGGTGCCGCCCTGCACGGCCAGGCCGGCGGGCTTGTTCAGGGCCAGGACCTCCTCGTCCTCGTACAGCACCAGCGACTTGGCGAAGGCGATGTCACGCGGCGACAGCTTGCCCTTATCGGCGGGGTCGGGGGCGTCGGGCAGCGGCGGCACGCGGATCTGGCTGCCGGCCGCCAGCTTGGTGTCGGCCTTGGCGCGCGAGCCGTCGACCCGCACCTGGCCGGAGCGGAACAGCTTGTTGAGCTGGATATGGTTCAGGTGCGGCCAGCGGCGCTTGAACCAGCGGTCCAGGCGGACGCCGTCTTCGCCGGCGTCCACATAGATCGTACGTACTTCTTTCATGCCGAAAAGATCCTGCGGGCGATCAAGAGGCCCGCGAAAATGGCCGCCACGGACAGGATCACGCTGGCGGTCGTATAGGTAAAGGCCTGGGCGTAGGCGCGCTTCTCGATCATCAGCGCGGTCTCCAGCGAAAAGGCCGAAAAGGTGGTGAAGCCGCCCATGACGCCGACACCGAGCAGCACCCTCCAGTGCTCCTGCTGCGCGCCGCCTCGCAGGGCCAGCCAGGCGGCCAGCAAGCCCATCAGCAGCCCGCCCGTCAGGTTGACGATGAAGGTGCCATAGGGCCAGTTCGATCCGAGCAGGCGCAGGGCCTGGACCCCCACCAGATAGCGAGCGACGGAGCCCAGGGCGCCGCCGGCGGCGACAAGGAGGAGTTTGGTCATCGGGCCCTTATGCGCCGCGCGGTCGCGAACGCCAAGCCACGCCTGAAACCGCTTTCGCGCGCAAGTTCGGCGAAGGGTTAACGCCGATCCGCCGTCATCATGGCTTACGCTGCCCCGAAGAGCCTTAAAGCGGCCTTCGAATGCCGCCAAAAGGCCCGGGAAATGGGCATCTTAACGTTTGATCGCGTTACGGTAACCTCGTTTGCAAACCGTGTTCCTGCACCGACCGTTAAGGCTGTAAAAGGCATCCTATGGGCTCCTCCCGCGCCAAGGCGAACATGCCCTTCGATTCGATGCATAGTGACGACCGAAACGAGCACCTGGCTCTCAGCGGACCCGTACTCCAGCGGCTGGCGGGGTCGGAACTGATCGCCCGAGGCTCGGTCAACGTCATCAGCGTCAAGGCCATCCGCCGCTGGGCCGGCGACTGGTGGGACAAGAAGCGCGTCGACGTCTGGACCTATGTCGAGCGCAAGCTGGCCGAACACCTGGACCGCAGCGACCTGCGCGCCCGGATCGGCGAGGAAGACTTCCTGATCGCCATGAACAACGACCAGGGCCTGGCCGCCCAGGCGACCAGCGTGCGCATCCTGGAAGACGTGCTGACCCATCTGCTGGGCGCGGCCGAGCCCACCGACCTGGGCGTGCGCGCCGTGATCGGCGTCGAGGCCGGCGGCCTGGTCTGCCGCCCGGTCGACGCCGCGGTGATCCTGGCCGCTCGGGCCCGCCGCGACTCGACCCGCTCGCCCATCCGCTTCGACATCGATCCGCTGGAAGAGACCCGGCGCACGCCCGTGGCCTTCACCACCGCCGGCGGCGCGGCCCTGCGCGTCGACTTCACCCTCGAGCACGTGATCAGCCTCAAGCGCAACATCGCCACGGCGGTGCGCATCGAGCCGGTGGTCACCCACCTGGGCTCGGGCAAGCAGATCAGCGCCCGCGCCGTCTCGCGCCTGCCCGACCGCGACGCCGCCTTCATCGACGAGGCGGCCCTGAAATACGCCGCCGTCTTCGCCCGCGCCTCGCAGGGCCATGACCGGCCCGACCTGATCGTGCCCGCCTCGTTCCGCACCCTGGGCACCCAACGCGGCCGCGACATGCTGACCGGCACCTCGGGCCTGTCCCTGGCGCTGCTGCGCGGCGGGGTGATGATGGAGCTGGTCGACGTCACGCGCGGCACGCCCGCCGGCCGCCTGCTGGAAGTGGTCGGCCTGCTCAAGGCCCTGACCCGGGGCGTCATCGCCCGCGTGCCGCCCGAGAAGGAAGCGCTGCGCGCGCTGCGCGACGCCCGCCTGCAGGGCCTGACCCTGGACGCCAGCGACCTGGGCGGGCCGGCCGAGAAGATCGCCGCCGACATCATGGCCTTCGGACGCGACGCCCGGGGCCTGGCCCCGATGGTCGCCCTGCAGGGGCTGCCGGCCGAGGGTTATTTCGCCGCCGCCGAGACCGCCGGCCTGACCCACGCGGCGTTGCGCGCGGCCTATCCGGTCGCGGCGACCGGGACGAAGAAGGCGGCGGGTTAGACCGCCGCCCGTCCCTGCCCCACCGTACGGACGATGGCGCGGGCGTCGTAGACGTCGGCGTCGCGCGGCGGCTGGCCCTTGCCGAACACCACTTCCATCGAGCTGCTCACCGCCGGTCCCGGGCCCAGGTTGAAGCTGGTGCCCACGCCCAGTCCGACCCCGCTGCGGCGACCATAGCTGCCCGAGCCGCCGCCGATCGACAGGCTGGAGCCGCGGCCGGAGCCGGTCTGCTGGGTCACGCGGTCGGCCACCCGGAACCAGTCGTAGCCGTCGCGCAGGGCCAGCTCGGCCGCGCGCAACAGGGCGTAGTCCGAGACCTGGTTGACCGGCGCCCCGGGATTGCCCTGGAAGGTGACCCGGTACCGGCCGGCCTCCAGGCGATACTCCGAATAGCCGGCGCCGCGCGGCGCGGTCTGCGGCCCGTAGAGTGTCGGCGAGGTGGCGCAGGCGGTCAGTAGAGCGGCGGAAAAGGCGAGCGCGATCAGCCCTTTGATGTTCTGACGCTTCATGGCGAAATCTCCTGCCAGGCTTAACGGCTTTCCGGTCGTCCCTGTTCCGGGACGAGCCGTTCGGGAACCTCGAGGCCCAGCTTAGTCAAAACCGCGCGCATGTCGCCGGGGATCGGCGCGTTGATCCGCCGCTCGCCGCCTTCCGGGTGCGGGAAGACCAGCTGGGCGGCGTGCAGCATCAGGCGCGGCACGGGCGCCCCGCCCAGCACCAGCGCCCCGCCATAGCGGCTGTCGCCGGCGATCGGCCGGCCGATCGAGGCCATGTGGACCCTCAGCTGGTGCATGCGGCCAGTGTCGGGGCTCAGCTCGACCAGCGCCGCGCCGTCGGTGGCGGCCAGGGTGCGATAGCGGCTGCGCGCGGCCTCGGCGTCGGGATGGTCGGCCGCGCAGACCCGCATATAGGCCTCGCGCCCGATCGACTCGCGGCGCAGGGGCGCGTCGATCTGGCCGCCGCGCGGCTCGGGCGCGCCGGGCGTGACGATGGCCAGGTAGGTCTTGCGGAACCGTTTGCCCATCAGCGCCTTGCCCAGAAAGGTGGCGGCCGGCTTGGTGCGAGCGGTCAGGATCACGCCCGAGGTGTCGCGGTCCAGGCGATGGATCAGGCGCGGTCGCGGCCGGTCGCGCCGGGCCAGGGCCCACAGCAGGTCGTCCAGCGTATGGGCCTGGATGCGCCCGCCCTGGCTGGACAGGCCCGCCGGCTTGTTCAGCACGAAGACGCTGTCGTCCTCGTGAATCACCAGCGACCGGGTGAAGGCGATCTCTTCCGGGGTCAGGGCGATGGGCGTATCCGACGCCTTCGGCTTGGCGACGCCCGGCGGGCGCCGATCGGGCTTGCCGGGGGGCGGACGGCTCATGCGGCTTCTCCCTTCGGCGCGATCCACAGCGCCCGGCCGTTCAGGAACAGCCACAGCAGCATCAGCCCCGCCGGCGCCAGGGCCCAGCCGCCGCGCGAGGCGAAGCTGGTCATCAGGAACACCGCGAAGGCCAGAGGCAGGGCGTAGACCGTGTTGGCCACGATCGCCGGCCAGTGCGGCGGCCGGGTGAACACCAGCAGCGGCCCGCTGGCCCGCCGGCGGAAGACCAGCGGCGGCAGGACCAGCAGCAGGGTGATCGTCGCGATCGGGATCATCGCCACCAGCGCCCCGGCCAGCGGGATCTCCAGGGTGTCGGACCATTCGGGCAACTGCTCGCGGTAGAACCGGTGCAGCGGATCGGCCGCCAGTCCGGTCAGGGTGGCGGCCAGGGTCAGCAGCGTGACGCCCAGCACAACCAGGGCGCTCTTCTGCGTCCGCAGCAGCCGAGCTCCGAACCGCATGGCCAGGCCCGTAACGACGACCGCGCAGGCGCCCAGGCCGAAGCAGGCGTAGGCGAGGTCGGCGTACAGCCACTTGCGGGTCGCGTACTGGGCCTGCAGGGCCCCGAACCGGGCGGTGGCGGCCTTGAACGTCTCGGCGTCGGGCTGGCCGAAATAGAGCGTGGCGCGCAGCCTCCGGAGTTCGGCGAAATAGGCGTTCGAGTCGGTGTGCCAGGGCGTGACCGCGGCCAGCCACAGCAGCACCGCGCCGGCCAGCAGCAGGACCAGGGCGATCGCGGCGGTCACGCGGACCGCGGGGGTAAGCTTCACTTGCCGTCTCTCCGCAGGCGATTCCAGGCGTCCAGCCGCTCCTTGACCTTGGCCTCTGCGCCGATCGGCTTGGGCTCGTAGAGAGTCGGGCGCTCGATGCCGTCGGGGAAGTAGTTCTGGCCCGATACCCCGCCCTCGACATCGTGGTCGTAGGCGTAGCCGTCGCCGTAGCCCAGCGATTTCATCAGCTTGGTCGGGGCGTTGAGGATGTGGGCCGGCGGCATCAGGCTGCCGGTCTCCTTGGCCAGACGCCGGGCGGCCTTGTAGGCGTTATAGACGGCGTTGGACTTGGGCGCGCTGGCCATGTGGACCACGGCCTGGGCCAGGGCCAGCTCGCCCTCGGGGCTGCCCAGGAAGTCGTAGGCGTCCTTGGCGGCCGTGGTCAGCAGCAGGCTCAGGGGATCGGCCGCGCCGATGTCCTCGGACGCCATGCGCACCAGGCGCCGGGCGATGAACAGCGGGTCCTCGCCGCCCTCCAGCATCCGCGCCAGCCAGTACAGCGCCGCGTCCGGATCGCTGCCGCGCACCGACTTGTGCAGGGCCGAGATCAGGTTGTAGTGCTCCTCGCGGTTCTTGTCGTAGGCCGGGCGGCGCTTCTGCAGGAACTGGGTGAGCTGGGTCGGGTTCAGCGGCGTGTCCGTGCCGATGGCCAGCAGGGTCTCGGTCAGGGTCAGCAGGTAGCGACCGTCGCCGTCGGCCATGGCGACCAGGACCCCGCGCGCCTCGTCGTCCAGCGGCAGCCTGCGATTCTCGGCCGTCTCGGCCTTGACCAGCAGCGCCTCCAGCGCCTCCTCGTCCAGCCGCTTGAGCACGAACACCTGGCAGCGCGACAGCAAGGCGCCGTTCAGCTCGAACGACGGGTTCTCGGTGGTGGCGCCCACCAGGGTGACGATCCCCTCCTCCACGAACGGCAGGAAGCCGTCCTGCTGGGCGCGGTTGAAGCGGTGAATTTCGTCGACGAACAGCAGGGTCGACTGGCCGGCCGAGCGACGCACCCGGGCCTGCTCGAAGGCCTTCTTCAGGTCGGCGACGCCGGAGAACACCGCCGAGATCTGCTGGAACTCGTAGCCGCCGGCCTTGGCCAGCAGGCGGGCGATGGTGGTCTTGCCGGTGCCGGGCGGGCCCCAGAGGATCATCGAGGCCAGGCGGCGGGCGGCCGCCATGCGGCCGATGGGGCCGTCCGGCCCCAGCAGGTGTTCCTGGCCCACCACCTCGTCGAGGCTCTGGGGGCGCAGGCGGTCGGCCAGCGGCGACGGCGCATGGGGCGTCAGGCCGGCGGCTTGGAATAGATCGGACATGGGCGTGTTCTAACAGGCGCCGGCGCGCAGGGCGAACGCTGCGCATTAGGCGTGGTGCTCCCCTTGCCATTCCCGCTAGGGCGTCACGCCATAGCCGGCGAACTCCTTGTCGATGTCCGGCTGGATCTTGCGCGCGGCGGCCAAGTCGAGGTCTCCTGCGGTCCGGGCGCCTTGCCGCCGCTTGGCCACTCCGCGGCCAAACAGCGAGCTGGCCTGGCCGGGCCTCGTTCCCAGCGCGGCGTCGTAATCGACAACCGCGCCAGCGAGGTCGCCTTGCCGCAGCTTCACGAACCCCCGGCTGTCAAGGATCGCAGCGCTGCCGGGCGACAATTTCAACGCCGTCTCGCAGTCCACCAGAGCCTTGTCGAGCTCCATATTGCCCAGCGCGCGGGCCCAGCAGCGACTGTTGTGAAGCGAACTTCGGTCAGGCTCGCGCGAGATCAGCACATCCAGATCCTTGATGGCCAGATCGTATCGCCCTGCGTCTTGGTTCATGCGCGAGCGCATCAGCCGCGCGCCGTAGCTTTGGGGCCAGGCCTTCAGCGCCGCTTCGATGTCGGCCATGGCCAAATCCTTCTGTCCCCAGCGATAGCGCCGCTGAGCGCGAAGTTCATAGGCGAAGGTGTCCGACGTTTTGAGCGTCAGAGCCCTGTCGATATCGGCGAGGAAGACGTCGCGCTGGTCGTCGGGCGTGAGGCGCGCTCGGGTCAGATAGGCTTGGGCGTCGGGTCCCAGGGCAAGGGCCTTGTCAATCTCGCCCCGAGCCTTGTCGATCTTGCCTAGCCGCTCCAGCGCACCGGCGTAGGCCGCGTGGGCCTGGGCGTCGTTGGGCGCGTGCGCCAGCCACGCTTGATAGTTCTCTTCGGTGGCTTTCTCGTCGCGCTGCGCACTGAGGATCTCGCCGCGTAGCGCGTAGACACGGAGCATGCTGGGATCCAGCTCCAGCGCCTTGGCGTAGTCGGCCAAAGCGGCGGGCATGTCGCTGTCCACCTCCGAAGCCTGCCGTGCATGGGCGCGCCGGCGATAGGCATCGGCGCTGTTCGGCTTCAGGAGGATCAGGTCGGTATAGGTGGCGATCGCCTCTCGATAGCGGCCGCTCTCCAGCAGGGCCTCGCCCTTCACCTCAAGAAACTTCTCGCGCACCATCCTCGGTTCAAGCACGACGAGATCCGCCAAGGCCGCGTCCATCTGGCCGAGGCTGGCCAGCGCGTACACGCGGGCCAGCCTCGCCGGGTCGAAGGTCGCGTCTTGCTTGAGAGCGGCGTCCAGACTCTCTCGAGCCCCCTCGACGTCGGACGCTTCCCACTGCCGCCCAGCCTGATCATACAGGGCCTCGGCCGTTCGTCGGGCCTGGACTGCGGCGGACGGCGGCGGAGCGGCTTGAGCCGGTAGGCTGGCGACGCAGAAGGCCAGCGCCGCGCAGGCAATCATCAACTTGTACAAGGCCGCTCCGGATCTCGTCCGGCGCCCCCACGGCTCGAACGTTCCGATATTAGCGCGACGCCTTGCGCGGTGCGAGGCCTTGCCTGCACCTTCCAAGCCCTGCCCCTAAGCCCGCAGCCGCGCCGTGATCCGCTGGCCGTTGCGCTCGATCGTCACCGTCCAGACCGCGCTCGGCGTGTTCGACGCCGCCGCCAGATCGGCGGTGGTGTTGATGGCCCGGCCATTGACCTCGCGGACGAAGTCGCCCGGACGCAGGCCCGCGTTCAGGGCGAAGCCCTGGCCGATCTTGGTGACCAGCACGCCGCGGCCGGCGAACGGGTCGACGTTCAGGTCCTGGGCCACGGCCGGCGACAGGTTGACCACGGTGGCGCCGTCGAACGGGTTGCGCCCCTTGAGCACCCGCTCGTCGCGGGCCGGGCTTTCCGGGGCGGCCTCGGCGCGCAGGGTCAGGGTCTGTTCCTTGCCGTTTCGGTTGATCAGGACCTGCACCCGGTCGCCGACCTTGTGGGTGCCGATGGCGAAGGCGCCGCCGCCCTCGTCGTTCACCGCCTGGCCGTCGATGGACAGGATCACGTCGCCGTCGCGGATGCCGGCGCGCTCGGCCGAGCCGCCGGGATAGACGTCGGAGATCACCACGCCGCGCGGCGCGGCCAGGCCCAGGCTGCGGGCGATGTCGCCGGTGACCGGCTGGCCCTTCACGCCCAGCCAGGGCCGCACCACGCTGTGGCCGCCGCCCAGGGCGGTGTTGACCACCTGGCGCACCACGGCGGCCGGGATGGCGAAGCCGACACCGCTGGACGAGCCCGAGCGCGAGATGATGAAGGTGTTCACCCCGATCAGGTCGCCGTCCATGTCGACCAGCGGCCCGCCGGAATTGCCCGGATTGATCGCCGCGTCGGTCTGGATGTAGCTGCCGAACTCGGCGGCGCCCACGTCGGTGCGGGCCAGGGCCGAGACGATGCCGTTGGTCACGGTCTGGCCGACCCCGAACGGATTGCCCATGGCCAGGACCAGGTCGCCGACCTCCAGCTGCTCCTGGTCATCGATGGCGATTACCGGCAGGCGCTCGCCCTTGGTGTCGATCTTTAGCACCGCCAGGTCGGAGCGCGGATCGTCCAGCAGCACCGTGGCCGGGAACTCGCGACGGTCCGCCAGTTGCACGGTGATGTCGCTCATGTTCTCGATATTGTGGTGGTTGGTGATGATCACCCCGTCGGCGCGGACGATGGCGCCTGAGCCGAGCGAGCCCTGCACCTGTTCGCGCGGAGCCCCGCCCCCGCCGCCCATGAAGAAGTCCCAGAACGGGTCGACGCGCTGGCGCACCACCCGGCGGCTGGCGACGTTGACGATGGCCGGGGCGGTCTTCTTGACCACCGGCGAGAACGAGGCCTTCAGCGACCCTGGATCGGTAGGCGCGCGGCGGGTCGGCTGGGCCAGGTCCGGGATCGATTGGGCCTTGGAAGGCCCCTGCGGCGAACAGGCGGCCAGCAGGGCCAGGGCGGGAAGCACGACGCGATAGGATCGCATGGTTGTCAGGAAACTCCGTGAATTTCGACGCGCGAGATCAGCCGAGCTTTCGGGCGCATTGATGGCGGCCAAGGTTCGGGATTTCGGCGTGAAGCCCGGCCGCCGCTGTTCAAAGACCGTCAGGCGACGCTCGGTTCCACCGCGACCGGACGCGCCACGCGGATCGCCAATACGGTGGCGACCGCCAGCAGGGCCGCGGCGATCAGGGCCGGCAGGCCGGGCAGGTGCACGGTGGCGTCGTGACGGACCGCCCAGGAGAACGGCAGCAGGTAGAGCGACGGCCCGACAATGGCGGTGACGCCCATCATGGCCGAGTTCGCCCCCTGCAGCTGGCCCTGCTCCCAGGGCTGGACCCGGCGGGTCATCAGGCCTTGCAGACCGGGCTGGATCAGCCCCGTAAAGGCGAAGATCGGCAAGCCGCACAGATACAGCCACCCCGTCGGCGCCAGGCCGTAGATCATGAAGCCGACGCAGCCCGAGAACAGGCCGATCAGCAGCGCCCCGCGCTCGCCCACCCGCTTGACCACCGGTCCGACCACGAAGCTCTGCAGCAGGATGCCGGCCACGCCGCTGCCCATCAGGGTCAGGCCGATCACCGCGGTCGACCAGTGGTAGCGGAAACCCATGTACAGCACGAAGACGCTGGGCAGCACGTTGTGCGACAGCTGGAACAGGAAGCCCACCCCCGCCAGGCCCAGCAGGTCGGGCTTGCTCCTGAGCAGGTTCAGCGAGCCCAACGGATTGGCCTTGCTCCAGTCGAAGCGGTGCACGCGCTTCTCGGGCGGCAGCGATTCCGGCAGCACGAAGAAGCCGTACAGCCAGTTGCACAGGGCCAGACCCGCGCAGACCAGGAACGGCAGGCGATGGTCGAACTGCCAGAGCCAGCCGCCCAGGGCCGGGCCGAAGGTGAAGCCCACTCCAAACGCCGCTCCCATCAGGCCGAAACCCTTGGCCCGGTCCTCGGGCTTGGTGACGTCGGCGACATAGGCCCCGGCGGTCGAGAAGCTGGCCGCCGTCATGCCGTTGAACACCCGGCCGACGAACAGCCACCAAAGGGTCGGAGCGAAGGCCATGAACAGGAAGTCGACGCCCAGGCCGAAGATCGAGGTCAGGATCACCGGCCGGCGGCCCCAACGGTCGGACATCAGGCCCAGGATCGGTGAACAGAAGAACTGCATCACGCCCCAGGTGGTGGCGAACAGCACCACCCACAGGGCGGTCGAGGCGGTGTCGCCGCCGTTGAAGCGCTTCATCAGCTCGGGCAGCACGGGGATCATCACTCCCAGCGACAGCACGTCCAGGCAGGCGGTGACGAAGATGAAGCCGAGCGCGGCCTGTCGGTGGTTTCGGCTGATGGCTCTGGTCATGAGTCGCCCTCCCTGGCGGGTTGTTCTACGTCCATAGCCGCCCGGCTGGCGAGACTTGTCAGCAGCGCGCGCCACCACTCGGCATGGCGCTGGAGGAAGACCGCGTCCGGGAAGCGGTGCCGGGCCACGTGTTCGACCGGAACCGTGTCCCAGCCGCGATGCTCGACCGTGACCCGGGTCTCGCCGGCCACTGGCTCGAAGCGAACCTCGACCTCGGTGTCCATGCCGGGCGCGAAGCTGGCCTGGCGCCAGCCGAACACCAGCCGCTCCCCAGGGTCCCAGACGCGGACGGGGCCGATCTCGAACACCTTGCCCGACGGCAGGCGCTCGACCAGGCGCATCCTCTGCCCCGCGTCCTCGAAAGCCAGCACGCCGGGCGAGCGCGGCGTGAACGAAAACAGGGCGTTGGGCCGCCACCACGCGCCGATGTCGGCGGTGAACACCTGGAAGACCCGCATCGGCGAGGCCTTGACGCGCAGGGCCACCAGCACCTTGGCGCTCATGCGCCGTCCCCTTCGACATGCGCCTTCAGCGCCAGAAGCTGGTCGCTCCACAGGCCCTCGGCCGCCTCGGCCCAGGCCTTGAGCTCGGCCATCGGCGCGGCGCGCAGGGCGTAGACCCGCACCCGGGCGTCGAACGGCGGATGGGTCTCCTCCACCAGGCCGGCCAGGCGCAGGGCGCGCAGGTGGCGGCTCATGGCCGGGGCCGACAGGCCGGCGGCCTGGGCCAGCTCGCCCGCCCGACGCGGTCCCTGGCGCAGCAAGTCGACGGTCGCCCGCCGGTGCGGATCGGCCAGGGCCGCCAGGGTGGCGTCGAGCGAGGCGCTCACGCCGACCCGGCCGGGGCTCGGCCGGCCTCCAGCAAGGCGATCTGCCGCTTGTTGGCCTTCAGCCGCCAGGCCGCCTCCAGCGCCCCGCGCAGGGTCGGCTCGTCGGCCTCGGCCAGCACGACCAGGGTCGCGCCCTTCAGGCCCCAGGCGCCGGGCACGGGCCGGAACATCTGAGGCTCGACGCCCACCACCATTTCCTGCTGGTCGCGGGTCAACGACACCATGCCGAAGGCGGCGTTGGGATAGCCCAGGGTGGCGAAGATCCGCCCCACCCGGAAGTCGACCGTGCCCATGTGCGAGCTCTCGACGGCCTCGGGCAGGGCCAGGGCCAGGCGGCGGAAATCATCGGACGTCATCGATGTGGTCACGCCCAGCCCTTGACCACCTTCAGGCCGGACGTCGCCTCGGCCTCCTCGACGCCGACGGCGCGGACCGGCGCGCCCACCGTCCAGAAATGGCCCTCCGGGTCGCGGCAGCGATAGGTGCGGTCGCCGTAGAACTGGTCGGCCGGCTCCATCAGGATCTCGGCCCCGGCCGCCCGTGCCCGCTGGCAATGGGCGTCGACGTCGCCCTCGAGATGGATGTGGACGCTCTGGGTGTTGAACCCGTCGACCGAGGCGGGACTCTTGTGCTGGGCGCTCCACTCGCCGCCGATCATCACCACGCTGTCGCCGAAGCTCATCTCCGCATGGGCCACCTTCCCCTCGGCGTCCTCGATCAGCATCGCCAGCTCGAAGCCGAACGCCGCCTCCAGGAAGGTCAGCGCGGCCTTGGGGTCGCGATAACAGAGGGCCGAGGTCAGGGCCGTGCGGTTCATGGCCAAACTCCGTTTCCAGTATCCGTAATATTTAACGCATATCGAAACTATATAGGCAAGCGGCGCTGTTGCAGAACCGCCGCCGCTCACCAAGACCTTTACCGCAACGCCGCCTTCAGCGGCCCCAGCGAACCATCGCCCTTGTCGCCCTTCACGCCGATCAGGCGGGTCAGCAGCGGATAGACGTCGACATTGTCGAACACCGGCAGCACGACGCCCGACTTGAAGGCCGGGCCGTGGGCGACGAACACCGCCCGCATGGTGGGGTCGAACGGGTCGTAGCCGTGGGCCCCGCCGTCGCGCGGATGCTCCGCCAGCCGCTTCTTCAGGGCGCTGGCGGTGGCGAAGTACCAGCCCCGGTCGGCCAGGCAGACGATCGGCGGCACGCGCGGATTGGTCCCGTAGCCGTAGCGGGCCGGAATGCTGCTCTTCTTCCAGCAGGTCAGGTGCGGATGGGCCTTGAGCATCGCCGCCGCCACCTCCCCCTCGAACCCGGGCAAGGCGCGCACGCCGACGACCGAGCCGGTGCTGACGAACCTGACCTTGACCGGGTCGACCAGGGTCGCCACGTCGACCAGGCCGCTCAGCGGCTGGGGCGCCATGCCGTGGTCGGCGACGACGACGAGGTTGGTGGTCGCGTAGAGCCCCCTCGCCTTCAGCCCCTCGACCAGCCGGCCGATCGCCGCGTCCACCTCCGCGGCGGCGGCGTTCACCTCCGGCGAGTCCGGCCCATAGTGGTGGCCTTCGGTGTCCGTGCGGTCGAAATAGAGGGTCGCGAAGCCCAGCGGCGGGTCCCGGGCGTCGATCCACGACAACAGGGTGTCGACCCGGTCGTTGGACGACATCTTCATGTCGAACACCTTCCAGCGGCTGGGCCGCACGCCGTCGATCTCGGCCTCGGACCCCGGCCAGAACAGGATGCCGGCGTGAACGCCCTGCTGCTCGGCGCTGACCCAGATCGGCTTGGCCTGGTCCCACCAGCGCCCATCGCCGACCGCTCCGTGGTTGGACATGCTGAAGCTGGCGCCGGGGATGGCCGCGTCCTCCAGCGTGTTGTTGACCATGCCATGGTGGTCGGGCCGCTTGCCGGTCACCAGGGTGTAGTGGTTGGGATAGGTCAGGGACGGGAACGACGGCCGCATGCCTCCGCGCGCGCCGTCGGCCGCCAGGGCGCTCAGGGTCGGGGTGTTTCCCCGGTCCAGATAGTCGGGCCGGAAGCCGTCCAGCGAGATCAGGATGGTCAGGGCCGGCTTCGCGGGCGCTTTGGCCGCCTCCGCCCGCGAGGTCGCGGCGAAGGTTCCCAGCATCAGGGCCGCGGCCAGAACCATCCAACGACACACAACGACCATCACGCGCACCTCGTACTGGGACGCCCGCCCTATAGCCCAGTCCCGTGACAGCCCGCCACGCATGACCGCGACTTAACTTGGCGGGACTCGGCCGCCCGGCCATAGTCGCCGCAACTTTCAGGGAGTCGCCCGCATGACCGCCACCGGAACCTGCTCCGCATGAGCTTCGCCCTGGAGGCCGAGAGTCTCGTCAAGACCTATGGCGCGGTGCGCGCCCTGGACGGCCTGTCGCTGCGCATCCCGGCCGGCGGCGTGTTCGGCGTGCTAGGCCCCAACGGGGCCGGCAAGAGCACCCTGTTCCGCATCGCCCTGGGCCTGGTGCGGCCCACCAGCGGGACCGCGCGGCTGTTCGGCGCCCCGGCCGGCCAGGCCTCGTCCCTGCGCCGGGCCGGGGCGATGATCGAGACCCCGCGCTATCCGCCCTACCTGACCGCCCGCGACGTCTTGAGGATGCTGGCGATGGAAAGCGGCGCCACAGGCTCCGCCGACATCGACTACTGGCTCGAGCGCGTCGGCCTGGGCGGCGCGGCCGACCGCAAGGCCGGGACCTTCTCGGTGGGCATGAAGCAGCGCCTGGGCCTGGCCGCGGCCTTCTTCACCCGTCCGGAGCTGGTGATCCTGGACGAGCCGACCAGCGGCATGGACCCGGCCGGCATCCAGGAGATCCGCGCCCTGATCCGCGACCTGGCCGACAAGGAGGGCGTGACGATCATCCTGGCCAGCCACCAACTGGACGAGGTCCGCCGGGTCTGCGACCGGGTGGCGATCTTCTCCAAGGGCAAGCTGGCCGCGGAGGGCGACGTCGAGGCCCTGTCCGGGGGCAAGCCGCGCCTGCGCCTGACCGTCTCGCCGGCCGACAAGGCCTTGTCGGTGCTGGGCGACAAGGGCCAGGCCGACGGCCCGAACGCGGTGCTGGCCGACGTCCTGCGCGCCGAGACGCCCGCCCTCATCCGGGCCCTGGTCGAGGCGGGAGTCGAGATCACCGAGGCCCGCTGGCGCGAGGGCGACCTGGAAAGCGCCTATCTGGGCGCCCTCGAACCCTCGAACACCCAGACTGGGGACCTCGCCGATGCTCGCTGACGCCGTCGCCGCCGAGCGCTTCCGCCTGTCTCGCGACCGGACCGCCCTGTTCTGGGGCTTCGCCTTCGCGCCCCTGGTCGCCATGCTGTTCAGCATGGCCGGCGACCTGTTCGTACGGTTCGTGATCAACAGGCCCATGCCCGGCGAGACGACCGACCTGGCCAACCGGGCCATGGGCGCGGTGGCCGGGGCCTCGGGTCCGTTCACCGCCCTGTTCCTGCTGATCGGCGCGGCGGCCATCTTCGCCGGCGACTATCGCTGGGAGACCTGGCGCCTGGTCACCCCGCGCAACAGCCGAACCAACCTGCTGGCCGCCAAGCTGCTGGTCTTCGCCGAGGTCGCGGCCTGGAGCCTGCTGCTCACGGCCTTCACGGCCGTTCTGGCGGGATTGTTCGGCAGCCTGGTCAACCACACCCGACTGGTGACGCCGCCAGGCGGCTCGGCCTTCCTGGGCCATTTCGCCGGCGTCTTCGTGATCACCTGGCTGGAGGTGATGCTGGTCGGCGCCCTGGCCGGCCTGGTCGGCGTTCTCACCCGGTCGACGATGGGCGCGGTGATCGCCGGCCTGGTCGTGGTGTTCGTACAATCGACCCTGGCCGCGACGATGCAGGCCACGACCTGGAAGAGCCTGGCGATCCCGGCCTATGCGGGCCGCATCCTCAAGGCTTTCGTCGCCGCGCCCGACGAGATGCGGCCCGAGGCGAGCCCCGCCGGCCTGGCCCTGGTGCTGCTGCTGGCCTGGCTGGCCGTGTTGGCCGGCGCCGCGGTGACGCTGTTCCGGCGGCAGGACCTGACGAAGGAATAGGAGCCCAGCCTTAGGCCGCCGCCCAGGCGTCCTGCCCGCTCGACACCTGGAAGTGCTCGACCTGGGCCTCCAGGCGCACGGCGTCGTCGGCCAGGCCGCGGCTGGCGGCGGTGGCCTGCTCGGCCATGGCGGCGTTCTGCTGGATGACCTGGTCCATCTGGCCCACCGCCAGGTCGACCTCGGCCAGGCCCGCGGCCTGCTCGCGGCTGGACTGGGCGATCTGTTCCATCAGGCCGCCGATCCGCCCCACCCGCTCGACGATGTCGTTCAGGGCCGCGCCGGCCTCGCCGACCAGGGTCACGCCCGAGCGGACATGGTCGGACGATTCCGAGATCAGCCCCTTGATCTCCCTGGCGGCCTCGGCCGAGCGCTGGGCCAGGGCCCGCACCTCCTGGGCCACGACCGCGAAGCCCCGGCCCGCATCGCCTGCCCGGGCGGCCTCGACCCCGGCGTTGAGGGCCAGCAGATTGGTCTGGAAGGCGATCTCGTCGATCACGCCCAGGATCTGGGAGACCTTGGCCGACGAACCCTCGATCTGGCTCATGGCCTGGGCCGCGCGGCCCACCACCTGGCTGGAGCGATCGGCGACGGCGCGGCTGTCGATCACGGCGGCGTTGGCCTCGTTGGCGCCCTCGGCCGTGCGCCTGACGCTGGCGCTGACCTGGCCCAGGGCGGCGGCCGTCTCGGCGAGACTGGCGGCCTGTCGCTCGGTGCGGGTCGAGAGGTCCCCGATGGCGTGGCTGATCTCGCCGGCTCCGGCCCGCAACCCGCCCGCGCCGCCGACGACCTCGAACATGGCCGCCTCGAGCCCCGCGATCGCCCGGTTGAAGTCGCCGCGCAGGCCTTCGTAGGCCCGGGGGAAAGCCGTCTCCAGGCGTGCGGTCAGATCCCCGGCCTTCAGCCGGGCCACGGCCGCGCCCAGGGCTTCCACGACCTGCAGGCGCCCGGACTCCTCGGCTTGCCGTTCGGCGTCGTGCCGGGCCTTGGCGGCCTCGGTCTCGTCGCGTTCCACCGCGATGCGATCCTCGGCGGCCTGACGCGCCACGATCGCCTCGCGGAACACCGCCACCGAATTGGCCATCTCGCCGATCTCGTCGCCCCGCCCGGCGAAGGGCACGGCGCGGTCGTAGTCGCCGGCCGCCAGCCGGCCCATGAAGCCGGTCATGGCCTGGATCGGCCGGACGATGCGGCGGCTCATCAGGACGATCCCCCCGCCGACCACCAGCAGCACCAGCGCCCCCGCCCCGGCCAGGAGGACGAAGGCCAGGCGGGTCTGGGCCACGGCCCGCGCCTCGACCGCGGCGGCGTCGCGGTTGGCCATGACCACGACCTTGTCGATCACGGCGCGATGGGCCTCGTAGGCGAGGTCGGCCCGGGCCAGGCCCCGCCGGGCCCGTTCCAGGTCGCCGGCCCGGACGGCGGGCACGATCTCCTGGTCGATCTCGCGCCAGAACGCCATGGCGGGGGCCGCGGACTGGTCGACCAGCACCTCGCGCATGGCCGGATCGATCGGCGCGGTCGTCCAGTAGGCGCGGCGGGTGTCGTAGTCCTTGCGCAGGGCCGCCAGCTTGTCGGCGGCGGCGTCCACCGTCTCGGGATGGGCCACCAGCTTGGTGGCGACCAGATCGGCCTCGACCACATAGAGCGGCGGCGGCAGGATGTCGGCGACGATGTCCTTGTTGTCGACGATCTGGCGGAACAGCGGCCCGCCGACCCGCAGACCCTCGATCGCGAACAGGGCCAGGCCGCCGGCCAGGACCACGCCGACCGCGAGCGCGCCGCCAAAAGCGCGCATGACGCCGGAGATCTTCATCTCCATCCCTCCCCCGAGTTCTTAACCACGAAGGATGCGACGGCGAGGTGAACAAACCTCTACCATTGCGACAGCGGCAATTCGACGCAACCGTCGGCGGGCAGCCGAACGCAAAAAAGGCCCCGGATCGCTCCGGGGCCTCTTCCGTCAGCCGAGGCTGAAAATCCTTAGTCTTCCGAGTCGGCGGTGAACACCGGACCGGAGTCCTTGCCCTTGGCCGAGACGTCGCGGTCGACGAACTCGATGACGGCCAGCGGCGCGTTGTCGCCGTAGCGGAAGCCGGCCTTCAGGACGCGGATGTAGCCGCCCTGGCGGTCCTTGTAGCGGGGACCGATGGTGGCGAACAGCTTGCCGACCTGCTCGACGTCGCGGACGGTCGAGATGGCCTGACGGCGGGCGTGCAGGTCGCCGCGCTTGGCCAGGGTGACCAGCTTTTCGACGAACGGACGCAGTTCCTTGGCCTTGGGCAGGGTGGTGACGATCTGCTCGTGCTTGATCAGCGAGGCCGACATGTTGGCGAACATGGCGGTGCGGTGAGCGGACGTACGGCCCAGTTTACGGTGAGCTTTACCGTGACGCATTGTGGTCTCTCCTGGGCCTTGGCCCGCTGTAGCGCGAGAAAGAAGCGCTGATTGTCACCAATCCCAGCGGCGTCCCGGCCGGGTTCAGAACGAAGCGCCGGGGCCCTCCACCGCTGTTGCGGCTTCAAAAGGCCCAGGCCGCCCCCGAAGGAACGGCCCGGATTAAGCGCGCCCGGAAAATAGCTAGGCTATTTTCCGGCTTCTCAAGACCGAGCCCGTTCAGACGGGCTCGGCGGTACGGTCTTAGATCTGGTCTTCGAACTTCTTGGCCAGGTCTTCGATGTTCTCGGGCGGCCAGTTCGGCACGTCCATGCCCAGGTGCAGGCCCATGCCGGCCAGCACTTCCTTGATTTCGTTCAAGGACTTGCGGCCGAAGTTCGGCGTGCGCAGCATCTCGGCTTCGGTCTTCTGGATCAGGTCGCCGATGTAGACGATGTTGTCGTTCTTCAGGCAGTTGGCCGAGCGGACCGACAGTTCCAGTTCGTCCACCTTCTTCAGCAGGGCCGGGTTGAACGGCAGTTCCGGCTTGGCCTCGTCGGCGGTCTTGGCCTTGGGCTCTTCGAAGGTGATGAAGATCTGCAGCTGGTCTTGCAGGATGCGGGCGGCGTAGGCCACCGCGTCCACCGGCGTCACGGCGCCGTTGGTTTCCACTTCCAGGATCAGCTTGTCATAGTCCAGCGACTGGCCCTGACGGGTCGGCTCGACGCGATAGGCGACGCGCTTGACCGGCGAGTACAGGGCGTCGACGGCGATCAGGCCGATCGGCGCGTCTTCCGGACGGTTGCGGTCGGCCGGGACATAACCCTTGCCGGTGTTGACCGTGAACTCCATGCGCACCGAGGCGCCGTCGTCCAGCGTGCACAACACGTGGTCGGGGTTCAGGATCTCGATGTCGGCCGGGGTTTCGATCTGACCGGCGGTCACCGGGCCGGGGCCCGTGGCGCGCAGGGTCATGCGCTTGGGGCCTTCGGCGTGCATGCGCACGGCCAGCTGCTTGATGTTCAGGACGATGTCGACGACGTCTTCGCGGACGCCTTCGAGCGAGGAGAATTCGTGTACGACGCCATCGATCTGGATGGCGGTGACGGCGGCGCCCTGAAGCGAGGAGAGCAGGACGCGGCGGAGAGCGTTGCCGAGCGTCACACCGAAGCCGCGTTCGAGCGGCTCAGCCACGATGCGAGCCTTGCGGGTCGCGTCGGCGCCAGTCTCGATTTGCGGCTTCTCAGGACGGATCAGCTCGTTCCAGTTTCTTTCGATCACGTGGTCGATCCCTTGAACGCGGCTCGCCGGCCGCGTTTTGCGCAGCCGGCGAAGGAGAATTGGGTCTAAAAAGTACTAGACGCGACGACGCTTGGGCGGACGGCAACCGTTGTGCGGGATCGGCGTCACGTCGCGGATGGTCGTGATGGTCATGCCGGCGGCCTGGAGGGCGCGCAGGGCCGACTCACGGCCCGAACCCGGACCCGACACGTTGACCTCGAGGGTCTTCACACCGTGCTCGGCGGCCTTCTTGCCCGCGTCTTCCGCAGCCATCTGAGCGGCGTACGGGGTCGACTTGCGCGAGCCCTTGAAGCCCATCATGCCGGCGCTCGACCAGGAGATGGTGTTCCCCTGAGCGTCGGTGATGGTGATCATGGTGTTGTTGAACGAGGCGTTCACGTGCGCCACGCCCGAGGTGATGTTCTTGCGTTCGCGCTTTTTAACGCGAGCCGGTTCCTTGGCCATCGTCAGGCTACCTTATTTCTTCTTGCCGGCGATCGGCTTGGCCGGACCCTTGCGGGTACGAGCATTCGTGTGCGTGCGCTGACCGCGGACCGGCAGGCCCTTGCGGTGACGCAGGCCGCGATAGCAGGCCAGGTCCATCAGGCGCTTGATGTTCATCGAGTTTTCGCGGCGCAGGTCGCCCTCGACGGTGAAGTCCTTGTCGATCGTTTCACGGATCGCGAGCACTTCGGCGTCGGTCAGCTGGTTGACCCGGCGAGCGTCGTCGATGCCCACCTTGGTGACGATGTCACGAGCGGACTTCTGGCCAATGCCATGAATGTACTGAAGCGCGATCAAAACGCGCTTGTTCGTCGGGATGTTGACGCCTGCGATACGGGCCACGTCTAATGTTCTCCTAGTCACGCACTAAAGACGCGAACGGCGCGCCCGGCCCGGTCTTTCGACCCAGTCCGGCGCGCACAGATCGCGCCCTTTCGCGGAAGCGCCCCGTTATAGGGATAGTTGCGCGTCCGTCAATGGCGGAATCCGCTCAATCGAGAGGATTCCAACGAAGTCTCAAGCCACGACCGAAAGCGCGGCGTCGATAGCGTGGGCGACCGCTTCCACGGTTCCCATGCCGTCGACTTCCGACAGCTTGCCCTGTTCCCGGTAGTACGGAAGCAGCGGCGCCGTGTCGGCGTTGTAGCGGTCCAGGCGATTCACGAAGGTTTCGGGATTGTCGTCCGAACGTCCCTGCTCGGCGTATCGCTTGGTGATGCGTTCGATCAGGGCGGGCTCGTCTACCTTGAGTCGGAGAACGGAGTCGATCTTCTGCCCCCGCTTGGCCAACATGGAATCCAGGGCCTCGGCCTGGGCGATGGTGCGCGGAAAGCCGTCGAAGATCGCGCCGCCGGCCGCCTCGGCTTCGGGCAGGCGCTCCTCGATCAGGGCGATGACGATCTCGTCGGTGACCAGGTCGCCGCGATCCAGCACGCCCTTGACCTTCTGGCCAAGCTCGGAGCCCGAGGCGATGGCGGCGCGCAGCATGTCGCCGGTCGACAGCTGGACCATGCCCCGCTGCTCGACCAGGCGCTTGGCCTGGGTGCCCTTGCCCGCTCCAGGCGGCCCGAACAGGATCAAGTTCATCAATGCGCTTCCTGCGTTTCCGCGGGTCTGCCGCCCGCGCCCCGCCCAGACCTAGAGTGGGTTCGATGAAAACGGAAGCCGGTTTGTGACAAACCGGCTTCCGCGCTCGTCTTATGTCGCGCGAGAAGGGGTTAGCGCCCCTTGCCGCCGCGCAGCTTCGACTTCTTGATCAGGCCCTCGTACTGGTGCGCCAGCAGGTGGGACTGGATCTGGGCCACCGTGTCCATGGTCACGGTCACGACGATCAGGATCGAGGTGCCGCCCAGGGCGAACTTGGTCGGGCCCATGCTGCTCATCAGCAGTTCCGGCAGGATGCAGACGGCCGTGATGTAGGCCGCGCCGATCACCGTCAGGCGGGTCAGGACATAGTCCAGATATTCCGCCGTCCGCTTGCCCGGACGGATGCCCGGCATGAAGCCGCCGTACTTGCGCAGGTTCTCCGCCGTCTCGTCGGGATTGAACACGACCGAGGTGTAGAAGAACGAGAAGAAGATGATCAGGGCCGCGTACAGCACCATGAACAGCGGCTGGCCGTGCTGCAGGGCGCCGACCACGGTCGGCAGCCACTGCAGCCAGTTGGGCAGGTTGGCGGTCGCCAGGAAGCCCATGGCGGTGGTCGGCAGCAGCAGCAGGCTGGAGGCGAAGATCGGCGGAATGACGCCGGCGGTGTTCAGCTTCAGCGGGATGAACGAGGTGTCGCCGCCGATCATCCGGTTGCCTTGCTGGCGCTTGGGATAGTGCACCAGCAACCGGCGCTGCGACCGCTCGATGAAGACGATGAAGAAGATCACGGCCACGGCCAGCACGGCCACGGCGAACAGGGCGAAGCCCGACATCGCGCCCGTCTGCACCTGGGTGAACATCTGCGCCACGCCCAACGGCAGGGCGGCCACGATGCCGGCGAAGATGATCAGGGACACGCCGTTGCCGACGCCCCGGCTGGTGATCTGCTCGCCAAGCCACATCAGGAACAGGGTGCCGCCGGTCAGGGCCACCACGGTCGACAGGATGAAGAACGCCGGGGCGATGCCGCCGACGATCATGTTGGGCTGGCTCTGCAGGCCCACGGCGATCGAAAACGACTGCACGATGGCCAGGATGACCGCCAGGTAGCGAGTGTACTGGTTGAGGGTCTTGCGGCCGGCTTCGCCGCCTTCCTTCTTCAGTTTCTCCCACGGCGGATACACCGAGCCCATCAGCTGCACGATGATCGAGGCGCTGATGTAGGGCATCACGTTCAGCGAGAACACGGCCATGCGCTCGACGGCGCCGCCCGAGAACATGTTGAACATGCCCAGGATGCCCTTCGACTGCTGCGAGAACGCGGCGGCGAAGGCTTCCGGATTGATCCCCGGGATCGGCACGTAGGTGCCGAGCCGGAAGACGATCAGGGCGATGAGCGTGAACCAGATGCGCTTGTGAAGTTCGGTGGCCTTCTGGAAGGACCCGAAGTTCATGTTGGCTGCGAGTTGTTCGGCGGCCGAGGCCATTCAAATCCCCACGTCGAGAGCGCGCGCCGCGTCCGCGGCCTTGGTCGCGCTCCAAGCATAAATCCGAGCCGGATCCGGGCGGCGATGAATCGCCGGGGCCGGACAAGGCCCGAGTACGGAGCCGTACATAGGTGAGGCTCGCCGCGATGTCACGGCGAGCCTCGTTATTCTGTCATCCCGGGGGAAACGGCGGGCCCGCCGGGGTCTCCCCCGCCCTGCCCGCGATCCCGGCGACGACGCCCAGAACGGGCGCCGCGTCCGGGATGACATTATGGCCTTAGGCTTCGGCTTGCGCCTTGGCCTTCTTGGTCACGGTCACCGAACCGCCGGCGGCTTCCACGGCCTTGATGGCCGCTTCGGTCGCCGAATAGACGGTCAGCTTCAGGGCGGTCTTGATCTCGCCCTTGCCCAGCAGCTTCACGCCGTCCAGCTCGCGGCGGATCACGCCCGCGGCGACCAGCTCAGCGGCGGCCAGCTCGGCGCCGGCCTTCAGCTTGCCGGCGGCCACGGCCTGCTCCAGGCGCCACAGGTTCACCTCGGCGAACTCCAGGCGGAAGGGGTTGTTGAAGCCGCGCTTGGGCATGCGCATGTGCAGCGGCATCTGGCCGCCCTCGAAGCCGGCGATGGCGACGCCCGAGCGCGCCTTCTGGCCCTTCACGCCGCGACCGCCGGTCTTGCCCTTGCCCGAACCCGGGCCGCGGCCGATGCGCATGCGGCCCTTGGTCGAGCCGGGAGCCGGAGCCAGTTCATTCAGCTTGGTCATGTGTGCCTCTCCTTGGAGATCTGCGCCCGGCCAGCGGCCGGACTCGGCTTTGAAAACGATAGAAACTTAAAACGAAAACCACCCCGGCTTTCACCGGGGTGGCGATTTCGACGTCTCGTAGCAGACCTACTCGACGATTTCCAGCAGGTGCTGAACCTTGCGGATCATGCCGCGGACCGCCGGGGTGTCTTCCAGCTCGGACTCGCGGCCCAGCTTGTTGAGACCCAGGCCGGCCAGCGTCGCGCGCTGGACGGCGTTGCGACGGATCGGGCTGCCGGTCTGGCGAACCTTCACGGTCTTAGCTTGCTTAGCAGTAGCCATGTCTTAGCCCTCGATGGCGTCCGGAGCCGAGGCCCCGTCGGCGCGGCGGCCGAGAATGTCGCCGACCTTCTTGCCGCGCTTGGCGGCGATCTGGCGGGGCGACGATTGAACCTTCAGGGCCTCAAACGTGGCGCGGACCATGTTGTACGGGTTGCTGGAACCCGTCGACTTGGCCACGACGTCCTGGACGCCCAGGGTTTCGAGAACCGCGCGCATCGGACCACCGGCGATGACGCCCGTGCCGGGAGGGGCGGCGCGCATCATGACCTTGCCAGCGCCCCAACGGCCGTAGCCGTCGTGGTGCAGGGTGCGCGACTCGCGGAGCGGGACGCGGACCATGGTCTTCTTGGCTTCTTCGGTCGCCTTGCGGATGGCTTCCGGCACTTCACGCGCCTTGCCATGACCGTAGCCGACGCGGCCCTTCTGGTCGCCGACGACCATCAGAGCAGCGAAGCTGAAGCGACGGCCGCCCTTAACGGTGGCGGCGACGCGGTTGATGTGGACGAGCTTTTCGACGATGTCGCTGTCGACCCGCTCCTCGGGGGCGTTGCGGTCGCGACGGTCCCGGCGTTGGCCGCCTTCACCGCGCTGTTGGTCACCACGAGCCATGATGTTTCCCTTAGAAGTTCAGGCCGGCTTCGCGCGCGGCGTCGGCCAGGGCTTTCACCCGTCCGTGGAAGATGTAGCCGCCGCGATCGAAGACGACGTCCTTGACGCCCTTTTCGATGGCGCGTTCGGCGACGAGCTTGCCGACCAGAGCAGCCGCGTCCTTGTCCGCGCCCTTGGCCGAACCTTCACCCTCGAGGGTGGAGGCCGAGGCCAGGGTCACGCCGCGTTCATCGTCGATGACCTGGGCGTAGATGTTCTTGGACGAACGGAAGACCGACAGGCGCGGACGACCGTTGGACAGGGCCTTGAGGCGGGTGCGGGTGCGTTGGGCACGACGCACGGCGGATTCGCGAGGTGAGAGCGCCATGGCTTACTTCTTCTTGCCTTCCTTGCGGCGAACCTTCTCGCCAGCATAGCGCACGCCCTTGCCCTTGTAGGGCTCCGGCGGACGAATGCGGCGGATCTTCGCGGCAATCTCGCCGACCGCCTGCTTGTCAGCGCCGGCGATCTTGATTTCGGTCTGCTTGGGCACCGCGAAGGTGACGCCGGCCGGAGCCTCGACGTCCACGTCGTGGGAGAAACCGAGCTGGATGGAGAGCGCGGTGCCCTTCATCGCGGCGCGGTAACCGACGCCCACCAGCTCGAGGGTTTCCTCGAAGCCCGTGGTGACGCCGTGCACCATGTTGGCGACCAGCGTGCGGGACAGACCCCACATCGACTTGGCGCGCGTCGACTCGTTCCGCGGAGTCAGGGTCAGCTCATCGCCTTCCTGCTTGACTTCGATCTCTTCGGGAACCGTCCAGGAGAGTTGGCCCTTGGGCCCCTTCGCCGTCACCGTCTGGCCTTCGAGCGTCAGGGTGACGCCCTTGGGGATCGAGACGGCCTTCTTACCGATACGTGACATGCTCTTTCCCTCCCGCGCCTAGTAGACGCGGCAGAGGACTTCGCCACCGACGTTAGCGTCGCGTGCGGCGGAGTCCGACATGACGCCCTTCGGCGTCGAAAGGATCGAGATGCCCAGGCCGTTCTTGATCGGCTTCAGGTCCTTGATCGACGAATAGACGCGACGGCCAGGCTTGGACACGCGGCTGATCTCGGCGATCACGGGCTCACCGTCAAAATACTTGAGCTCGATCTCGAATTCGGGGAACGCACCGGGCTTCTCGACCAGCGAGTAGCCGCGGATGTAGCCTTCGTCGGCCAGCACGTCCAGGACGCGGGCGCGCAGCTTGGAAGCCGGCGTCGCGACCTTGGCGCGCTTGCGCGTGGCGGCGTTCTTGATGCGAGCGATCATATCGCTCAGGGGATCGTTCATCGACATCTGATCGTCCTCACCAGCTCGACTTGACGAGGCCGGGGATCTGCCCTTGCGAACCCAGTTCGCGCAGAGCAATCCGGCTCATCTTCAGCTTGCGATAGTAGGCGCGCGGGCGGCCGGTCACTTCGCAGCGGTTGCGAATGCGAACAGCCGACGAGCTGCGCGGAAGCTTCGCGAGCTTCAGGCGGGCTTCGAAGCGTTCTTCCAGCGGCAGGCTTTCGTCGTTGGCGATCGCCTTCAGCGCGGCGCGCTTGTCGGCGTATTGCTTGACGAGGGCCTTGACCGCGAGATTACGGTTAACGGCGCTTTTCTTGGCCATGGTGTGTTTCCCTGCCCGCTCTTAATTGGTGAACGGGAACTGGAATTCCTTCAGGAGAGCCTTGGCTTCCTGGTCGGTCTTCGCAGTGGTGCAGACGATGATGTCCATGCCCCAGATCTGTTCGATCTGGTCATAGTTGATTTCCGGGAACACCAGGTGCTCCTTCAGGCCCATGGCGTAGTTGCCACGGCCATCGAAGCTCTTGCCGTTCAGGCCGCGGAAGTCCTTCACGCGCGGCAGCGCGATCGTGACCAGGCGGTCGAGGAATTCGTACATCCGGTCCTTGCGGAGGGTCACCTTGGCGCCGACCACCATGCCTTCGCGCAGCTTGAAGCCGGCGATCGACTTGCGGGCCTTCGTGGCGACCGGCTTCTGGCCGGCGATGGCCATCAGATCCTTCAGCGCGGTCTGGGCCTTCTTGGAGTCGGCCACGGCCTCGCCGATGCCCATGTTCAGGACGATCTTGTCCAGCTTGGGGATCTGCATCTCGTTGGTGTAGCCGAACTGTTCCTTCATCGCGGCGCGGATGCGCGCGCGATATTCGGACTTCAGCCGGGGTTCGTAAGCTTGATCAGCCATTGATCACCTCGCCCGTCGTCTTGGCGACGCGCACCTTCTTGTCGCCTTCGATCTTGAAGCCGACGCGGGTGGCCTTGCCGTTGGAGTCAACGAGCGCGACGTTCGAGACGTGCAGCGCCGCTTCCTTGCTCTTGATGCCGCCTTGCGGTTCGGCTTGGGTCGGCTTGGTGTGGCGTTGAACCAGGTTCACGCCTTGCACCAGGACGCGGTTCTCCTTGGGGAGAACCTGGGTCACAGCGCCTTGCTTGCCCTTGTCCTTGCCGGCCAGGACGACAACGCGGTCGCCCTTCTTAATCTTGGCAGCCATTACAGCACCTCGGGGGCGAGGGAGATGATCTTCATGTGGTTCTTGGCGCGCAGTTCGCGAGGAACCGGGCCGAAGATCCGCGTGCCGACCGGCTCGCTCTGCTTGTTGACGATGACCGCGGCGTTCTTGTCGAAACGGATCAGCGACCCGTCCTTACGCTTCATGCCTTGGTTCACGCGAACGACGACGGCGCGGAGCACGTCGCCCTTCTTCACGCGGCCGCGCGGAATGGCTTCCTTCACGGACACGACGATCACGTCACCGACGCTGGCGTAGCGACGACCCGCGCCACCCAGCACCTTGATGCACATGACCCGGCGGGCGCCGGAGTTATCGGCGACTTCCAGGTTAGTTTGCATCTGGATCATGGTTCAAACCTTCCAGATTAAGCAGAAGCCTTGGGAAGGACTTCCCAGGTCTTCAGCTTGGACTTCGGAGCGCACTCGATGATACGGGCAACTTCGCCCGCCTTGTACGCATTGCTCTCATCATGCGCGTGGTACTTCTTGGACCGACGCACGATCTTCTTCAGCAGCGGGTGAACGATGGTCCGTTCAACCTTGACCACTACGGTCTTGTCGCCCTTATCAGAGACGACAACCCCTTCGAGGATACGCTTGGGCATATCGTTCTCCTTAAGCCGCGGCCTTGGCGCGCAGCACGGTCTTGATGCGGGCGATTTCCTTGCGGATCTCGCCGACGCGGTGGGTCTTTTCCACCTGACCGGTCGCCGCCTGGAAGCGCAGGTTGAACTGCTCCTTCTTCAGGTTGAGCAGCTGCTCGGCGAGTTGGTCGGGAGTCATGCCCCGGATGTCTTGAATCTTGGTCATGCCGCTTCGGCCTCCAGAGCCGCACCAGCGTCGATGCGGGTGACGACGCGGGTACGGATCGGCAGCTTGGCGGCGCCAAGGCGCAGGGCTTCGCGCGCGATATCGTCCGGCACGCCGTCGATTTCGAACATGATGCGGCCCGGAGCCACGCGAGCGGCCCAGTGGTCCACGGCGCCCTTGCCCTTACCCATCCGGACTTCGGCCGGCTTGCCGGTGACCGGCACGTCCGGGAAGATACGGATCCAGACGCGGCCTTGACGCTTCATCTGGCGGGTGATGGCGCGACGAGCAGCTTCGATCTGGCGAGCCGTGATGCGCTCCGGCTCGACGGCCTTCAGGCCGTACGAACCGAAGTTCAGCAGGGTGCCGCCCTTCGAGGTGCCGTGGATGCGGCCCTTGAACTGCTTGCGATACTTGGTTTTTTTCGGTGACAGCATAGCGCTCTATCCTTAGCCCCGATCGCGACGGCCGCGGTCGCCCCGGTCGGGACGATCGCCGCGCTCGCGTCCGCCGCCCTCGCCGGCCGGGCCGGATTCGGTCGCCAGACGCTTGTCGAGCGCCATCGGGTCATGCTCCAGCACTTCGCCTTTGAAGATCCAGGTCTTCACGCCGATGATGCCGTAGGTGGTCTTGGCTTCCGCGAAACCGTAGTCGATGTCGGCGCGCAGGGTGTGGAGCGGCACGCGACCTTCGCGATACCATTCCATCCGCGCGATTTCCGCGCCGCCGAGGCGGCCCGACACGTTGATGCGGATGCCCTTGGCGCCGAGACGGACGGCCGATTGGATCGACCGCTTCATGGCGCGACGGAAGGCGATCCGGCGCTCGAGCTGCTGGGCGATGGACTCGGCCACCAGCTGGGCGTCGGTTTCGGGCTTGCGGATCTCGACGATGTTCAGGTGAACCTCGCCTTCGGTCATCACCGACAGGTCCTTGCGGAGCTTGTCGATGTCGGCGCCCTTCTTGCCGATGATCACGCCCGGACGCGCCGCGTAGATGGTCACGCGGCACTTCTTGTGGGGACGCTCGATGATGATGCGCGAGACGCCGGCTTGATACAGGCGCTTCTTCAGCATCGCACGGACCGCGAGGTCCTGGTGCAGGAGCTTGCCGTACTGCTCGCCGTCGGCGAACCAGCGGCTGTCCCAGGTACGGTTGACGCCGAGCCGCAGCCCGACCGGATTGACTTTCTGACCCATCAGGCGGCCTCACCCAGTTCGCGGACCACGATGGTGATCTCGGAGAACGGCTTTTCAACGCGCGTGGCCCGACCGCGCGCACGCGGCGAGAAGCGCTTCATCACCAGGTTCTTGCCCACATAGGCCTCGGCGACGACCAGCGAGTCGATGTCGAGGTTGTGGTTGTTCTCGGCGTTGGAGATGGCCGAGTACAGCGCCTTGCGGACGTCCTGAGCGATACGCTTGTGGCTGAACTCGAGCTCGTTCAGAGCGCGCTGGACGTTCAGGCCACGGATGGACTGGGCGACCAGGTTCAGCTTGCGGGCGCTGGTGCGCAGGGTGCGGACCTTGCACATCGCTTCATTGGCCGGCAGGCGGCGAGGTTGTTTAGCTTGGCTCATGGCCTACTTCCTCTTCGCCTTCTTGTCGGCGGCGTGGCCGGGGAAGTTGCGGGTGGGCGCGAACTCACCGAACTTCATGCCGACCATGTCTTCCGACACGGAGACGGGAACGTGCTTTTGACCATTGTGCACGCCGAACACCAGGCCGACGAACTGCGGCATGATGGTCGAGCGGCGCGACCAGGTCTTGATGACGTCCTTGCGGCCCGACGCGAGAGCGGCGTCGGCCTTCTTCAGGAGGTACCCGTCGACGAACGGGCCTTTCCAGACGGAGCGGGTCATGGCTTAGCGGCCCTTTTTCGCTTTGTGGCGCGAACGGATGATGAACTTATCCGTGGCCTTGTTGACGCGGGTCTTGGCGCCCTTGGTCGGCTTACCAGCCGGGGTCACCGGGTGACGGCCGCCCGAGGTGCGGCCTTCACCACCGCCGTGCGGGTGGTCGACCGGGTTCATGGCGACGCCGCGGACGTGAGGACGACGGCCCATGTGACGAACACGCCCGGCCTTGCCGAGGTTTTCGTTCATGTGGTCCGGGTTCGACACGGCGCCGACGGTGGCCATGCAGCTGTCCAGCACCATGCGCAGCTCGCCCGAGTTCAGGCGGATCTGGGCGTAGCCGGCGTCACGACCCACCAGCTGGGCGTAGGCGCCAGCCGAACGCGCGATCTGGCCGCCCTTGGCGGGCTTCAGCTCGACGTTGTGGATGATCGTGCCGATCGGCAGGGTGCGCAGCGGCGAGGCGTTGCCCGGCTTCACGTCGACCTTGTCGGCGGTGACGACTTCGTCGCCGGCCTTCAGGCGTTGCGGGGCCAGGATGTAGGCCAGCTCGCCGTCCTGATACTTGATCAGGGCGATGAAGGCGGTGCGGTTCGGATCGTATTCAAGGCGGACGACCGTGGCCGTGCCTTGCTTGCGACGCTTGAAGTCGACCAGACGGTACAGGCGCTTGGCGCCGCCGCCGCGGAAACGGACCGCGATGCGGCCGTTGCCGCCGCGACCGCCCGACTTGGTCAGACCTTCGACCAGCTTCTTTTCCGGGCGGCCCTTGTGGAGCTCGCTGCGGTCGATCAGCACCAGGCCGCGCTGGCCGGGGCTGGTCGGGTTAAAGTGCTTCAAGGCCATGTCTTAGAGCCCCGTCGTGATGTCGATCGACTGGCCGTCGGCCAGGGTCACGATGGCTTTTTTGACGTCGGAACGGCGTCCGACGATGCCACGGAAGCGCTTGGTCTTGCCTTTGGTGACCAGGGTGTTGACCTTGGTGACCTTGACCTTGAACAGCTCTTCGACTGCGGCGGCGATTTCGTCCTTCGACGCATCGGCGGCCACGCGGAAGACGACCTTGTTCTGCTCGCTGAGCAGGGTGGCCTTCTCGGTGATCACCGGCGACAGGATCGTGTCGTAGTGGCGGGCGGTAGCGGCCATTACGCGGCTTCCTTCTCAGCGAAACGGGCCGAGATCGCCTCGATCGCGTCCTTGGTCAGGACGAGGGTCTGGCGACGCAGCACGTCGTAGACGTTCAGGCCGGCGTTCGGCAGCACGTCCACGTTCGGAATGTTGCGGGCGGCGAGCTTGAAGTTCGCGTCCACTTCCGGACCGGCGATGACCAGGGCGTTCTTCAGGCCGATCTTATCGAAGTTGGCGCGCAGGGCGGCCGTCTTCGGATCGCTCAGAACGGCGCTGTCCAGCACGACCAGCGCGCCGGCCTTGGCCTTCGAGGACAGGGCGTGACGCAGGGCCATGGCGCGGATCTTCTTGGGAAGATCGAACGCGTGGCTGCGGACGACAGGGCCGTGGGCCTTGGCGCCGCCGACGAACTGGGCCGCACGGCGCGAACCGTGACGGGCCGAGCCGGTGCCCTTTTGCTTGTACATCTTCTTGCCCGTACGAGAGACCTCGTTGCGGACCTGAATCTTGTGGTTCCCGGAGCGGCGCTTGGCCAGCTGCCAGGTGACGACGCGCTGCAGGATGTCGCCGCGGATGTCGGCGATGCCAAAGATGGCGTCGTCGAGATCAACGGAACCGGCCTTGCCGCCGTCCAGTTTGATGACGTCGAGTTTCATTAGCCTTCGCCCTCTTCGGTCGTCGCCGCGGGGGCTTCCTCAGCGGGGGTTTCAGCGGCGGCGGCCGGAGCCTCGCCAGCCTTGCGGAAGGCGCCCGGACGCGGCAGGTCGGCCGGAGCCGCCTTCTTGATCGCGTCGCGAACCTTGACGTAGGAGCCTTCCGAACCGGGGACGGCGCCCTTGACCAGGATCAGGCCGCGCTCGACGTCCACCTTCCAGACGGTGACGTTCAGGGTGGTGACGGTTTCCTGACCCAGGTGACCGGCCATCTTCTTGCCCGGGAACGTGCGGCCCGGATCCTGGCGGTTGCCGGTCGAGCCGTGCGAACGGTGCGAGACCGAGACGCCGTGGGTGGCGCGCAGACCGCCGAAGTTCCAGCGCTTCATGGCGCCGGCGAAACCCTTACCGACGGTGATGCCTTGGATGTCCACCTTCTGGCCGGGAACGTAGTGGTCGGCGGTGAATTCCGCGCCCACATCGATCAGAGCGGCTTCATCGACGCGGAACTCGGCGACGATCCGCTTGGGCTCGACCGCGTTCTTGGCGAAGTGGCCGCGCAGGGCCTTGGAGGTGTTCTTGGGCTTCTTGGCGCCGGCGCCGAGTTGCAGGGCGGTGTAACCGTCCTTCTCGACCGTGCGCTGGCCCGTGACCTGGCAACCGTCCAGCGACAGGACGGTGACCGGGACGTGCTGTCCGGTTTCATCGAAGAAGCGGGTCATGCCCAGCTTCTTGGCGATCACGCCAGTACGATTAGCGGGGAGAGTCATCTGTTCGGCCCTCCTTACAGCTTGATTTCGACGTCGACGCCGGCCGACAGGTCGAGCTTCATCAGCGCGTCCACGGTCTGCGGAGTCGGATCAACGATGTCGAGGACGCGCTTGTGCGTACGGATCTCGAACTGCTCGCGCGACTTCTTGTCGACGTGCGGCGAGCGGTTGACGGTGAATTTCTCGATAAGCGTGGGCAGGGGGATCGGGCCCCGTACCGTCGCACCCGTGCGCTTGGCCGTATTGACGATCTCGCGCGTGGAATGATCCAACACGCGGTGATCGAAGGCCTTGAGCCGGATGCGGATGTTCTGACGATCCATATCGCTCGGTTTCCTAGTGGGCTGCGCCCGCGTCTCGAACCATTTCAAAGACCAACTCGGTCCCCGTGAGGGGTCCGAACGCAGCGTCCGCAAAACAAATTGGCCCGCCCGGTCTCCCGAGAGGGCCTGTGACCGCAAACTGCGCCCCAAAAGGCGCGATCAGCAGTCGTTCGCGAACCGCGTCTGAGCCCGAAAGCTCACAGCCGGTCCAACAGAGGGGGGCTTTTACGTGCGGGAATCGGTTTCGTCAAGCGGTTCGGGACGGGTTTCGAAGGGGTGTTCGCCTCCCCTCGCCCGCCCCTTCTTCCTGGACGTTCCGGAGCGCCAGGACCTGGCCCGGGCGCGTATCGCGCCCCGGACGAAGGATCAGGTCTCGGCCTCCATCGAGAGGCGCCAGACTTGGGACAGGTCAGCTTCAATATAACGCCGTCATGTGAAGCATGCTCGGAAGACGGCGTGGGAGCATGAACGCGAGGGCGCATGCGATAGGGACGTTAACTCGCCTTCGCAAGTGTCATAAAACTGCATCAATTCTCTATTGACCGCTCCAGACGGTCTTGCCGCCCCGGGCGAAGCTCCATAGATCCGCCGCTCCTCGACGGACGGGCGGCCCTCCCCAAACGACCGCCCGCCGATCGAGGCCACACAGTAAGGGGATTACCCACTATGAAGACCCAATTCTTCGCCGCCGCCGCCGTCCTGGCGCTGGCCGTCTCGGCTCCCGCCTTCGCTCAGAACGTCGGCTCGATCGGCGCCGCCGTGAACTACAGCGACGTCAAGGCCACCGGCGTCGACGTCGATGGCACCTCGGTGAAGGTCGACGGCAACGTCGCCATCCCGACCGGCGCCTGGACCGTCACCCTGAACGGCAACGTCTCGGTCAACGACAACGACATCAGCGACGAAACCGTCGCCTCGACCGCCGCCCACGCCACGACCCTGGTCGCCGGCGGCACCGTGCGCGTCGGCGGCTTCGCGGCCCTGTCGCGTCCGTCGAACGACACCCTGTGGGCCGTCGGCGGCGAAGCCTCCAAGTACTTCGACAAGGTCACCCTGAACGGCCTGGTCGCCTACGGCCAGTCGAACGACCTGGACGCCGACCTGTACGCCGTGCGCGGCGAAGCCCGCTACTTCGTCTCGGACGACTTCCGTCTGGACGCCGGCGCCGGCTATTCCAAGCTGGACGGCGACGCCGGCAACGAAGCCGACATCTGGGACGTCAACATCGGCGGCGAATACAAGTTCGCCAACACCGGCTGGTCGACCTTCGGCAAGTACACCCACACCGAGTCCAAGGACCTCGCGGACCTGAACTCGGAAGCCGTGAAGGTTGGCTTCCGCTACACCTTCGGCGGCAGCCTGAAGACCCGCGACCGTTCGGGAGCCGACCTGATCGACGCCGACACCCTGTTCGGCTTCGGCATCCGCTAAGGATCGCCGTTCGCGATCAGCGGACAACGGAACGCCCCGGAGCTTCGGCTCCGGGGCGTTTTCGCTTTATATATATGTTTGGACGCGCGGTTCGCCGAACCTCAGCGCCCCGGCGCGACCAGCCCCTGCTCCACCGGCGCCTCGCGGTCGACCGACAGCACGCCGCCCGCCTCCTTCAGCTCCGCCACCTGGATCACGGTGCGCTGCCCGTAGTACGGGTCGGCCTTGGCCTGCGGCTCGTTGGACTGGTGGACGAAGTAGTAGAGGAAGGCCCTGCCCCCGCTGACCACCACGTCGGGATGCTGGCCCTTGGCGGTGTCGGTGGCCTGCGTTCCCGGCTGCTCCAGCAGGCGGCTCGGCTGCAAGGTCCAGGTCTCGGCGTCGTCCGAGCGCAGCACGATCAGGCCCTTCCAGGCGTCGGCGACCATCCACCAGGCGTCCTTCCAGCGGAACACCTTGGCCCCCTCGGCGGCCATGTCGACCACCGGCTTATCGCCGGCGGGCTTCCAATGGACCAGGTCGGAGCTCTCCGCCGTCACGATCCGGGCGCCCTTGCGCTCGTCCTTGTACCAGAGGCGATAGCGGTCGCCGATCTTCGCTACGCTGGCGTCGATCACCCGGTCCGAGCCCAGGTCCAGCGTCTCGCCGCAGGTCCAGGCCTTCAGGTCCTTGCTGGTCAGGTGGACGATCCGCGCCATGGCCCCCGGCTCGTTCCAGCGATGGAAGACGCCCGGCACCACGGTCAGCCACATGTGATAGGTCCCGCCCTCGGCATAAAGCTCCGGGGCCCAGAGGGTCTGGCCCGTGCAGGCGGCGGGGATCCTCGCCACGCCCTTGTAGGTCCAGGCCAAGCCGTCCTTGGACGTCGCCAGGCCAATCGGCGTGGCATGCACCCAAGCCACGTCCTTGGGGTCGGAGCTCTTCATCGTGGCGCGGCGGTTGGTGTAGAACATCACCCACTCATGGCGGGCCTTGTCGAACACGATCGATACGTCGGCGGCGCCGTCGGTGACGGGATCGCGATAGAGCGGCTTGGGCGCGGCGGCCTGCGAAACAGCGGGCAGCGCGAGCGCGCAAGCCAGGGCCAGCATCTGCAGTTTCATGCCGCTTCCTTCGATCCGAACACGGCCCTGCCGCGAAGCGACCCAAAGAGCATTAACTCAGACTATTGTCATCCCGGCCGTGACGAATGGACGGCCGGGATGACACGGTGGCCGCGTGGGTCTGGACTCGATTGAAACGCGCCTTCCACTGTCGTCATCCCGCGCGGAGGACCGCGTAGCGGACCGTAGGCCCGGGACCGACGCTAGCGGCCGATGATCACGTCACCGGATCCGGCGACCGACTTGTGGACCGGACCGTTGGCCTTGGCGATGCGCACGTCGCCCGAACCGGCGACAGACACCTCGACCGCATCGGCCTCGCCGCCGAAATCGACATTGCCCGACCCCATGATGCTGACCTCGACCGACCGCGAGCGGCCGCCGTTGACGGTCACATCGCCGGAACCGGCGATGTTGGCCTCGAGCTTGCCGTTGACGCTGGCGGTCGTGACGCCGCCCGAGCCGGCGATGTTGATCTCCAGGTCGCCGCCGATCTCCTGGGTCTTCACGTCGCCGGAGCCAGCGATGTTGATCTCGGCCGAGCCGGCGCTGCCGGCCCTGGTGTCGCCCGAACCGGCCTGGCTCAGCTCGAGCTTGCCCTTGACGTTGGCCACGGTCCAGTCGCCGCAGCCGGCGTTGGAGAGCTCCAGGTGGTCGGTGCGGCCGACGCTGCCGAACACCGCGCCCGCCGCGCCCACCTCGGCGTCCATCGGCACGCGGACCACGATCTGCGGAATGTCCTCCCACTTCACGTCGCCGACGCCGCGCACATGGACCACGGTCTTGCCCATCACCGTGTTGCAACCGTTGATGCGGTTCCGCCGCAGGCCGCCGTCGACCGTCACGTCGGACCCGTCCCGGCGGATGTTCAGCGGCAGGCTCTTGTTGGTGGTCAGGAATTCGACCTTCACGTCGCCGCGCGCCTCGGGCACCACGACGACCCGCGCCACGGCGTCCTTGATCTTCACGGACGGATCGGCGGCGGCGGCCCCGGCGAAGCCCAGGACGGTGGCGGCGGTGGCCAGAAGTAAAAGAGCGCGCATCGGTGTTCCCTCGAAGCAAGGCGTTGTTGAGGGAAGGCTAGCCGCGGCTTTATCGAGAAACGACTTAATTCGAGGTCATGACCCGGTTGTCATGATTGGGCCGCAATCGAAGCGGCGTCCCGTCGGGGTCCCGCGCCCCTCAGCCCCCATGGGCCGCCAGCCGCACCGGAACCGACTTGTAGGCGGGGGTGCCGCTGCGGCGGTCGTGGTCCTCCAGCGCGACCAGCACATTGGTTTCGGGATAGTAGGCGGCCAGGCAGCCGCGCGGGATGTCCCGCTCGACCAGGGTGAAGCCGCGCACCGCGCGTCGCCCGGTGTCGTCGAAGGCCGCCGTCAGGTCGATGCGGTCGCCGGCCTTCAGGCCGCGGGCGGCGATGTCGTCGGGATGGGCGAACACCACGTCGCGGCGGCCGAACACGCCGCGATAGCGATCGTTCTGGCCGTAGATGGTGGTGTTGTACTGGTCGTGGCTGCGCAGGGTGGTCAGCAGCAGCACGTCGGCCTGGCCGCGCCGGGCGTCCAGCCCGTCGCGGCGATGAGCCAGGAACTGGGCCTTGCCGCTGGGGGTCTTCCAGACGCGGTCGGACGGCGGCACCGGCAGGCGGAAACCGCCCGGTTGGCGCACGCGCTCATTATAGTTGGCGAAGGCCTCGGGGAAGACCGCCTCGATCAGGTCGCGGATCCTGTCGTAGTCGGCGGCCAGGCCGGGCCAGTCGACGATGTCGCCGGGCCCGAACAGCGCCGCCCCGATCCCGGCGATGATGCCCGGTTCGGACTTCAGCTGCGCCGAGGCGGGGGCGTTCAGGCCGCGCGAGGCGTGGACCATCGACATCGAGTCCTCGACCGTCACGGCCTGGCGGCCGCTGGCCTGGACATCGACCTCCGTGCGGCCCAGGCACGGCAGCAGCAGGCTTTCGTCGCCGTGCAGCAGGTGGGTCCGGTTCAGCTTGGTGGCGACGTGGACCGTCAGCCCGACCTTCCGGATCGCCGCGAAGGTCCGGGTCGGATCGGGCGCGGCCACCGCGAAATTGCCGCCCAGGCCGAGGAACACCCGGGTCTGTCCCGCCTCCATGGCCGCGATCGTTTCCACCACGGTATGGCCGTGCTCGCGCGGCGACTTGAAGGCGAAGACCCGGTCCATGGAGTCCAGAAACGCCGCCGACGGCTTCTCCCAGATCCCGACCGTGCGGTCACCCTGGACGTTGGAATGGCCGCGCAGCGGACAGATCCCCGCCCCCGGCCGGCCGATGTTTCCCTTCAGCAGCAGCAGGTTGACCAGCTGCTGCACGGTGCTGGACGAACTGCGGTGCTGGGTCAGGCCCATGCCGTAGCAGAGGATCGTGGCCTTGGCGGCGGCATAGGCCCGGGCCGCTTCCTCGATCTGGACCCGCGTCAGGCCCGAGCCCGCCTCGATCTCGTCCCAGGTCAGGCCCTCGACCACGGCCCTGACCGTCTCGAAGCCTTCGGTGTGCTCGGCGATGAAGGCGCGGTCCAGCACCGTCCCCTGGCTCTCGGCGTCCAGGGCCAGCACGGCCTTCATGATCCCCTGCACCGCCAGGGCGTCGCCGCCGATGGCCACCTGGTAGTAGGCCGAGGCGATCGGGGTCGAGCCCAGGGTCGCCATCTCGACCGGGTCCTGCGGCGCGGCGAACTTCTCCAGCGCCCGCTCCCTCAGCGGATTGAAGGCCAGGATCGTCGCGCCTCGTCGCGAGGCGTCGCGCAGGGTGGTCATCATGCGCGGATGGTTGGTGCCCGGGTTGTGGCCGAAGCTGAGGATCAGGTCGGCATGGTCGAAATCCTCCAGCGTCACCGAGCCCTTGCCCATGCCGATGGAGTCCGGCAGGCCGACGCTGGTCGGCTCGTGGCACATGTTCGAGCAGTCGGGGAAATTGTTGGTCCCCACCCGCCGGCCCAGCAGCTGAAACAGGAACGCCGCCTCGTTGGAAGCCCGGCCCGAGGCGTAGAACTCGGCCTGGTCCGGGTGCTCCAGCCCGCGCAAGGCGTCGGCGGCGCGCGCGAACGCCGCGTCCCAGGCGATGGGAACAAAGCGGTCCGTGGCCCGGTCGTAGGCCATGGGATGGGTCAGCCGGCCCAGGTCCTCCAGGGCGTGGTCGCTCCAGGTCAGCAGTTCGGCGACGGTATGGACAGCGAACACCTCGGGCGTGGCGCGCTTGGTCGTCGCCTCCCAGGCCACCGCCTTGGCCCCGTTCTCGCAGAACTCGAACGACGAGGTGTGCTTGGGGTCGGGCCAGGCGCAGCCGGGGCAGTCGAAGCCCTCCGGCTGGTTGGCGCGCAGCAGGGTCTTGCCCCCCTCGATCACCGTCTCCTGGTCGCTCAGCGCGCCGGCCACCGCCTTCAGCGCGCCCCAGCCGCCGGCGGCGCCGTCATAGCGATGGATGCCGGGAATGCCCACGTTCGGCTTGCCGTCGTCGTCGGCCATCAAACGCACTCCGGAACAACGTCGAGCAGGCGCTCGGCATGGGTGAAGACGGTATGGCCGTCCGCCCGGGCCAGGGCCGCCAGGGTGAGGCCGGCCTCCTCGGCCCGACGGATCGCCAGGTCGGTGGGCGCCGAGACCGCCACCAGGATCGCGCACCCCATCCGCACGGTCTTCTCGACCATCTCGAACGAGCAGCGGCTGGTGACCAGCACCAGGCCTTCGGACGCATCGCGCCCCTCGCGCGCCATCGCCCCGGCCAGCTTGTCCAGGGCGTTGTGGCGGCCGACATCCTCGCGGACCAGGCGCAGCGTCCCCTCCCCGTCCGCGAAGGCCGCCGCGTGGGTGGCGCGGGTCAGGCGGCCCAGGGCCTGGGCGTCGTCCAGAGCGTCGACCGCCCGCTGCACGGCCTGGTGCGTGACCCTGGCGCCGCCCTGCAGGCGCGGCAGCGGCCGCACCGCGTCGGCCAGGCGCTGCACGCCGCACAACCCGCAGCTGGACCGCCCTTCCAGGGTGCGCGGCCGCGCCTTCCGCTGGATCGCCCCGGGCCTGAGCCTGACATCAGCCAGGATTCCCAGGTCCGTCTCCTTGACCTCGACGCCCAGAATGTCCTCGGCGCGGGCCACCGCCTCGGTCACGGTGAAGCCGCGAGCCAGGTCCTCGACATCGTCCGGGGTGGCCATCAGCACGGTGTGCGGCCGGCCGTCGAACGACAGGCCCACGGCGACCTCCTGGGGCGTGGCGCGGGCGACGGTCTCGGACCCGGCCGCGACGCGCCATTGGACGGCGGAACGGCGTTGGGCGGCGGCTTTCGACATGGCCGGAGTCTACCGCCTCGTCGCCACCATCTCCAACCCCGAAGCCCTCGATCCGTTCACGACGGCGCGAACATTCAAATTCCGTCACGCCGGGCGGATGACCGAACGACGATCCTGAAGCACTCTAGGGTCATGGCCATCATCGACACCCGCCGCGACCAGATGTTTCCCATCCTCGAGCCGGAGGAGATCGACCGCATCCGCCGGTTCGGCGACAGGGCCCACGCCAAGGCCGGCGCCGTGCTGGCCAAGGCTGGCGAGGTCTCGCCCGGGGTCATGGTGGTGCTGGAGGGCGCCGCCCGGGTCACCCGCCGCGACGCATTGGACGAAACCCACCTGATCGTCGAGCACGGCCCCGGCGCCTTCATCGGCGAGCTAGCCCAGCTGTCGAACCGCCCGTCCCTGGTCGACGTCCACGCCGTGACCGACCTGGAGGTGCTGCGGATCAAGCCCGATCGGCTGCGCGCGGTGCTGATCGCCGAGGCCGAGCTGGGCGAGCGGATCATGCGGGCCCTGATCCTGCGCCGGGTCGGACTTCTGGAAACGGGGGCTGGAGGCCCGGTGATCATCGGCCGCGCCGCCGACGGCGTGGTCATTCGCCTGTCCGGCTTCCTGGGCCGCAACGGCCACCCCTACCGACACCTGGACCCCGACACCGTCGACTGCGCCAAGGTGCTGATCGAGCGCTTCTCGATCGACGAGGCTGAACTGCCGATCGTGCTCTGCCCCGGTGGCCAGTTGCTGCGCCACCCGTCCAACGCCGAACTGGCCCGCTGCATCGGCATGGTCGGCGAGCTGGATCCGGACCATGTCTACGACGTGGCCGTGGTCGGCGCCGGCCCCGCGGGCCTGGCCACCGCGGTCTACGCCGCCTCGGAGGGCCTGTCGGTGCTGGTGCTCGACACCCGGGCGTTCGGCGGCCAGGCTGGGGCCTCGGCGCGGATCGAGAACTATCTGGGCTTCCCCACCGGCGTATCGGGCATGGCCCTGATGGCCCGCGCCTACAACCAGGCCCAGAAGTTCGGCGCCAACCTGGCCATCCCCGACGAGGTAGCGACGCTCGACTGCGACGGCGACGCCAAAAAGGACGGAGGCCTCGGCGGCTATCACCTGAAGCTGGTCAGCGGCGAGACCACCCAGGCCAGGACCGTGGTGATCGCCAGCGGCGCCCGCTACCGGCGGCTGGATATCGCCAACCTGGACCAGTTCGAGGGCAGCAGCGTCCACTACTGGGCCTCGCCGCTCGAGGCCCGGCTGTGCGCCGGCCAGGAGGTGGCGCTGGTCGGGGCCGGCAACTCAGCCGGCCAGGCGGCTGTGTACCTGGCCAGCCAGGTCAAGAAGGTGTGGCTGGTGATCCGCGGCAAGAGCCTGGACGCCAGCATGTCCCGCTACCTGATCGACCGCATCAAGAGCCTGCCCAATATCGAGATCGTCACCCGCAACGAGATCGTCGCCCTGGAGGGCGAGGACGGCCAGCTGCGCGCGATTCGCCACCGCGACCTCGACACCGGCGAGGAAGACCGCTGCGAGATCAGCCACCTGTTCCTGTTCATCGGGGCCGCGCCCAACACCGCCTGGCTGAGGGAGTGCCGGGTGGAGCTGGACAACCACGGCTTCGTGCGCACCGGCCAGGACCTGGCCCCAGGCCATCCGTCCCTGCAGACCAGCCGCCATGGCGTATTCGCCATCGGCGACGTGCGGGCCGGCTCGGTCAAGCGGGTGGCGGCGGCGGTCGGCGAAGGCGCCCAGGTGGTGGCCGCGATCCACGCCTACCTGGCCGAGCCGGTGACGACGGCGTGAAGCGCGGCCGCCCCACAAGCCAAGATTACGCATCCTTAAATTGCGCCTTGTCGCCCGGACGCCGATCGTCCAATCGACAAGGGGATCAATCTCATGAAGTTGACGATAGTGCTCGGCGCGACCTGCTTGCTGGCCGCCTCTCCCGCTCTCGCCGCCGCGCCCGCTTGCGCCGGGCCGGACTACGCCGAGCAGGCGCGCGCCCTGATCAGGCCTTACCAGGAAGCCCAGACCTTCAGCGGCTCGATCCTGGTGGCCAAGGACGGCGCGCCGGTGTGGCGCGAGAGTTTCGGCGCGGCCGACCGCGAGTGGGATGTCGCCAACACCGCCGACACCAAGTTCCGCCTCGGCTCGATCACCAAGCAGTTCACCGCCACGGCGATCCTGCAGCTGGCCGAGCAGGGCAAGCTGTCGGTCGACGATCCGATCTCGAAATACTACGCCGACGCCCCGCCGGCCTGGGCCAAGGTGACGATCAAGCACCTGCTGACCCACACCTCCGGCATCCCCAGCTACACCGCCCTGCCCACGTTCTTCGCGAAGGACTCCAAGCTGCCGCTGACGCCCGACGAAATCATCAAGCTGACCCGCGACATGCCGCTCGAGTTCGAGCCGGGCGCGAAATACGCCTACGACAATACCGGCTACATCCTGCTGGGCTACGTCATCGAAAAGGTCTCGGGCGAGACCTATGCCGACTATGTCGGCAAGCACATCTTCGCGCCGCTGGGCATGCAGGACAGCGGCTACGACGTCAGCGGCATGATCCTGCGCCACCGGGCCTCGGGCTACCAGGGCTCCAAGGACGGCTGGAAGAACGCCGACTATCTGGACATGACCCTGCCCTATGCGGCCGGCTCGCTCTATTCCACCATCGACGACCTGCTGATCTGGGACCGCGCCCTGGCCGATGGCAAAATCCTCACCCCGGCTTCGCGCCAGGCGATGTTCACCGACTACGGCCACCACTACGGCTATGGCTGGCGGATCGACCAGGAGGCCGGCCACGAGCGGGTCGGTCACGGCGGCGGGATCAACGGCTTCTCGACCGGCATCGTGCGCTATCCCAAGGACGGCGTGGTGGCCGTCGTGCTGTCCAACTACAACGCCTCGCCGTCCAACAGCATGGCCGAAAAACTGGCCGGACTGTGCGTGGGAACGTACCAGCCGCCGAAGGTGGTCGCGTTGTCCACTGCGACGCTCGATCGCTATGTCGGCGCCTACGTCCTGTCGCCGACCTACACTTTTACCATCCGCCGCCAGGGGGAGCAGCTGATCAGCCAGGGCCCGGACGAACCGCCTCTCCCGATCTACGCCAGCGCGCCGGGCGAGTTCTTCTCCAAGACCGCCAGCGCCACCTTCAGCTTCATCCAAACCGGTGACGCCCCGGCCACGGCGCTGGTGCTTCACCATGGCGGCAAGGACAAGACCGCGCCGAGGGTAGAAGCGAAGCCTTAGACCTCAAGCCTAGTCCTGCTCGTGAGGCTCCAGGCCCAGCAGCGCCTCGTTATGTTTCCGATACGACTCCGGCATGACGCTTTGGCTTGAACCGTTGTCGAGGCGCCGGAGCATGTTTCGCGCCAGCTCATCGATCAGTTCTTCGCGTTCTCCGTCGGTCGGCTTTTTGGCCAAATGTTCGAGTTCGAGCTTGAGCGCCGACAACAGCGAGGGCGACTCCGCCACGACGCAGATCAGAACCCAGTACTTCCAGATGTCGTCGTCTGTCCGCAGGATCGATCGGATGTGCGGCGCCAGAGGTTCCCCGAGGCTGATCAGAAATGGATGCAAGGCCTGTGCGACAGGCCAATTCAAATCCTGCATCCACTCCAGAAGGGCGGGCAGAATCGGCTCGATGGCGGGATAGCCCTTGGCGGACAGCCGCCTCACGGCATCCACGTCAAGTTTATCCTTGGGCAACAAGCCTTGCAGCGCGTCGTTCATGTGGCCCCATAGCACGGCTTGGCTAAAGATCGGTTCTCCGTGATCGAAACTCCAAAGCAAAAGGCCCCGGAGTTTCCTCCGGGGCCTTCGCCTGATCAGCTAGGTCGCTGAGATCGATCGATTACTCAACGATCTTGGCGCGCCAGAAACGCATGCGTTTCTGGCCACTAAGCCTGGTCGTGAAAATCGTTATTCAACGATTTTCGCGACGACGCCGGCGCCGACGGTGCGGCCGCCTTCACGGATGGCGAAGCGCAGCTTCTCTTCCATGGCGATCGGGGTGATCAGCTCGACGTCCAGCTCGGCGTTGTCGCCCGGCATGATCATTTCCACGCCTTCGCGCAGCTTGATGATCCCCGTGACGTCCGTCGTACGGAAGTAGAACTGCGGGCGGTAGTTGGTGAAGAACGGGGTGTGACGGCCGCCTTCTTCCTTGGTCAGGATGTAGGCTTCGGCCACGAACTTGGTGTGCGGGGTGATCGAACCCGGCTTGCACAGCACCTGGCCACGCTCGACGTCTTCGCGCTTGGTGCCGCGCAGCAGCACGCCGACGTTGTCGCCCGCTTGACCTTGGTCCAGCAGCTTGCGGAACATTTCCACGCCCGTACAGGTCGTCTTCTGGACCGGACGGATGCCGACGATCTCGACTTCCTCGCCGACCTTGACGATGCCGCGCTCGACGCGGCCGGTCACCACCGTGCCGCGGCCCGAGATCGAGAACACGTCTTCGACCGGCATCAGGAACGGCAGGTCGACCGGACGGTCCGGCTGCGGGATGTAGGTGTCGACCGTGGTCATCAGTTCCAGGATCGACTGCTCGCCGATCACCGGGTCGCCGCCGTCGATGGCCACCTTGGCCGAGCCCTTGGTGATCGGGATGTCGTCGCCCGGGAAGTCGTACGAGCTGAGCAGCTCGCGCACTTCCATCTCGACCAGTTCCAGCAGCTCGGCGTCGTCGACCAGGTCGACCTTGTTCATGTAGACGACCAGGGCCGGCACGCCGACCTGACGGGCCAGCAGGATGTGTTCGCGGGTCTGCGGCATCGGACCGTCGGCGGCCGACACCACCAGGATCGCGCCGTCCATCTGGGCCGCGCCGGTGATCATGTTTTTCACATAGTCGGCGTGGCCGGGGCAGTCGACGTGGGCGTAGTGACGGTTGGCCGTCTCATATTCCACGTGCGCGGTGTTGATGGTGATGCCGCGGGCCTTTTCTTCCGGCGCGGCGTCGATGTCGGCGTAGTTCTTCGCGGTCGCACCACCGGTCTTGGCCAGAATGATGGTGATCGCGGCCGTCAACGTCGTCTTGCCATGGTCAACGTGACCGATGGTGCCGATGTTGCAGTGCGGCTTGTTACGTTCGAACTTTTCCTTGGCCATCGTCTCTACCTTCGCGCCGGCGGGCTTGTTTCAGGGAATTTCAGTGTTGGGAGCTGGAGCGGGTAGCGGGAATCGAACCCGCATCCTCAGCTTGGAAGGCTGCTGCACTACCATTGTGCTATACCCGCCAAGCTAGCGGGGTCGCGATCGGCTCCCGGTCTGGCTTCTTCGGGGCCCAGGCTTCTTGGGAGCTCTCGTCGCGCGTGGTGGGGGAAGTAGGACTCGAACCTACGAAGGCGTACGCCAGGGGATTTACAGTCCCCCCCCTTTGCCACTCGGGACATTCCCCCAGCGCGCGACAGAGTTCCTTCAAAGCGGCCTTTCCATCCTCGAAACCGGCGGCGGACCGCCCGTCACGAAAAAGGAACAAAAGCTTCCTCGAGACCTGTGAGACGGTGCTAAAGCAGCGCCGCCCTGGCTCTTGGAAACCCTCAGGGCCCCAAATCGGAGCGCGTCTTATAGTGTCCTCTCATTCCGAACGCAACGACCGGAAAAAGCCTTCTTCGCCCGGACGTGATTTTCGTTCCAAGCCTCGGGAAAACAACAAGTTTTCCAAGGGCCAGGGCGACGCCAAGGACTGGATCTGGGGGACTCACGCCGTCGAGGCAGCCCTTTCCAACCCCGCCAGACCCGTTCCGAAACGGCTTCTGGCCACCCCGGACCGCGCCAAGCGACTCGCCCCGACTCTGAGCCGAGCCCCCTTCCTGCAGATCATGGAGGGCGCCGACATCGCCCGTCAGTTGCCGGCCGGCGCCGTGCACCAGGGCCTGGCCCTGAAGATCGACGAGCCGGAGATGCTGAGCGTCCACGACCTGGGAACCCCCGCCCGGGGGCTGCTGGTGATGCTGGACCAGATCACCGACCCGCAGAACATCGGGGCGATCTTCCGCTCGGCCGCCGCCTTCGGCGCCAAGGGGGTGATTCTGCAGGACCGCCACGCCCCCGCCCTGACCGGCGTGCTGGCCAAGACCGCCGTCGGGGCGGTGGACAAGATCCCCCACGCGCGCGTGGTCAATCTCTCCCGCGCGCTGGAGGAACTGGCCGACCTGGGCTGGCGGGCCGTGGGCCTGGCCGGCGAGGCCGAGGGCACGCTGGACCAGGTGCTGGACGATCGTCCCACCGTCCTGGTGCTGGGGTCGGAGGGCGAAGGCGTGCGCCGGCTGGTGGCCGAGCACTGCGACGCGATGGGCCGGATCGCCATGCCCGGCGGCTTCGAGAGCCTGAACGTGTCCGCCGCGGCGGCGGTGGCGCTCTATGAGGCGTCGAAAGTTCGCGCATGAGAAGAAACCGGTTCGTAAATCCTTGTTAACCGTTTTGATTTGATCGCCACGACGTGGTTTTCTCGAGCCGAGACGCGAGGCTCAGCTTGGCGAAACTTCAAGACAGGAAATCGGGGGAGCCGATGGCGCCTATAACAGTCCGTTCGGCGGCGCTCCGTTCGGTGGTTCTGGCCGGCTGCGCGACGAGCGTCCTGACGATCGTCGGTTGCGGCGCGCGTGAGCCGGTCCAGACTCCGCCGGCCGCCCCGGCGGAATTGGGCTACGAGACCTCGCAGCCTCCCGGTCCGACGGACGCGCCGTCCGCCGCCGAGGGCGCGCCGGCCGACGGCCTGCTGGGCGGCCCGCCCAGCGCCGCGGAACCGCCGGTCCCCGTCGTCGCGACCGGGCCGTCCCTGCAGACCTGGCGCCGACCCGACGGGACCCTGGTCACGGCCATGGCGCCGATCGCCAATCCGCAGGACTCGCCTTCCCCCGCCCGCCCCGCCGTCCGTTCCCATATCCGCCACGCGCGGCCCGCGCCGGTCGTTCCGGCCCGCCGGGTCCATGCCGCGCCGACTCCTGTCGCGCCTGTCCGCGCCGCCTCGCCTCGGGCCGCCGCCGCCGCCCCGGTCGCAGCCCGACCCGCGGCCAGGCCGGCGCC
>NZ_JBWKPX010000032.1:0-52480 GCF_059418465.1 Caulobacter sp. GW821-FHT09A05 | reverse complement strand
GGAGTAACCCCCTCCAGCCCAGTCCCGCTCGATCGCCCCCCGCCGCCGCATCGGTCGCTGGCCATGCGCCCTTTCCCTGCGACGAGGTGGGACCAGGATAAGGGCGGTTGGAAGGGGTGAGGACAGATTGGGGTCGAGAAAGTTCAGGGCGTTGATTTTGCTGGTGTTCATCGCGGATACGCCGAGCATAAACCCCCCAAAAACTCCGCTCATCCCGGCGAACGCCGGGACCCAGATGGAATAGCGGTGTGGCTGACGCCACGAGCGCTGAGTTCCTCCAATCAGAGTCTCAGCTTTCGGATCTGGGTCCCGGCATTCGCCGGGATGAGCGGATCAGAAATCGAGGATTTCCCCCTCGCCCGGCCGGACCGCCCCCGGCGGCCAGGCCGCGCCCTGAAATCCATGGTGGCGAGCTTGCTCTGGGGTCTGACCGTGTCAAGCGACGCTCCGCGTCGCCGCGACGCGGTCGCCGGAGGCGATCCTTGACACGGTCAGACCCCAGAGCTCCCATTCCACCAAGGGTTTCAGGACGTGGCGCCATCCGCTGAGATGGCTGACAAAACGAAATTTGCAATCTTCACAGGTTGCCTGACTGCACGTTATGGTTAAGCTACGCTTCTTAGCTCTCTCTGTCGTTTGGCTATAAAATGAAAACAAGATTTGATTGGTATCTTGAGCCGAGCTCTGAGGAGATTAGGCGGGTATGGCACAAAGGCGTTTTGACCTTAGACGCAAATGTCTTACTCGACCTTTATAGATATCATACTCAAACGCGGGAAAACCTTCTTGCTGCAATTGAAGGTTTTGGGAAGAGGGTCTGGATATCTGACCAATCCGCAAGGGAATTCATTCGAAATAGAAAAAATGTCATAGCATCGGCCGAAAGAACATTTCGAGATGCATCGAAAGCTTTGGACGATCTCTACTCTCACATTGGTGGAGCGATAGGAAATTTGCGCGGATATCGTCTCGTTCCAAGATCTGGGTTGGATATTTTGAATGAAAAGATTTTGTCTGCCATATCTGAATCGAAGGAAATGGTAAATGCGGCGCAAGCGAGTCATCCAAATTACCTAAAAACGGATGATACTTTACGTAGGATATTGAAAGTATTTGATGGGCATATTGGGGAGCCATTTGGCGCGGAAGAACACGATGCGGCCGTAGTGGAGGCAAAGCGAAGAATTGTCGAGAAAATTCCTCCTGGCTATATGGATGACGGCAAGGACGCGGAGCGACCATACGGAGATTTTATTCTGTGGAGTCAAATACTTGATTTTTCGAAATCTTCATCTTCGCCAGTTGTATTTGTAACTTCGGAGAAAAAGGAAGACTGGTGGGAAATAAAATCAGGGAAAACCGTAGGGCCACGCATAGAGCTTATGGAAGAAGCTTATAGATATACAGGTCAAAGAGTAATTATATATCAGACGGATTTATTTCTCGAAGTTTCAGCTAATCAGTCCGGAAGAAAGATAGATGCTACCGCTCTCGAAGAAATTCGAGAAATAGGAAATCGACGTACACATCGGAAAATTTCTGATGCTGCGGTTCGGGTACGCCAATATGTTGAGGAGGCGGGTATTCTGGACAACAGTGGAATTCTGGAAATCGAGCTTTTAAGACCTGTACATATGATGACCGGTTCTGGCGCGTTTGATCCACATATGGATGTCATTCCTGAGCTGAGCGTACATATTATAAGTAGCCCTGCTGGTGCGCCGGAGATGCAAGTTAGAGCGGCTACCGGCACTAAATATGACTTCAATGTCCACATGCGCTCGGCAGAAAAGGATGTATACCTTCCTATTGGCCTATATCAGGTGAGATACTCTGCGAATGTATGGTCTACGACGTTGGAGGGTGCTCAGATATTGGGCGAATCAACAGAGTAGGCTAGAGATACATTCTCTTCCGCCCCACCTTTTCATCTGTTTTGGCGAAATGGGGTAGAATCCTTCGTCCCTACTCCGCCCCCTCGTACGCCGCCATCATCGCCACATTCAAAATCTTCGACACCGACGCGCTCAACGGCGCGATCCGCACCGGCTTGCTCAGCCCCAACCGCACCGACCCGATCACCGTCGCCCGGCTCCGCACCTGCCCGGCAGCGCTCAAGGCCGAGTGGATAGCCAGCATGACCATACGCCACGCTCAGGCGCGTAGACCGGCGCTACCCACGCCCCCTATCGATCCAGATCAAACGCCCCGTCGTCTGAGCGCACATCCTTGCCCGCCAGAAATGCTTCGGCGGCGGCTTCCTCGGGCGGCTTGCCGCGGAAGGGGTAGATCGGTCCGTAGCGGACGAAGAGGGCGAACAGGCCCGTGCCGACCGCTTCGAAGCCCGCGAGCGCGGCGCGCGGGCTGGGACCATGGCGGAAGGTCACGGTCCAGATGAGGAACGCGGCGATGCTGACGGCGAACCACGCCAGAGCGACGCCGCCAGCCATCAGGGCGTACCCGGTGCGCCTGAGGCGGTACCGACGGCGGACATCGTCCCGCCAACCCGGTCCTGGCGCGGCGCCGCGCGCGCGTTTCGGCATGACCTAGCCCGCCCCCCTACTCCGCCGCCGCCCCAGCCTCCCCCGCCCCCTCGTACGCCGCCATCATCGCCATGTTCAGGATCTTCGACACCGACGCGCTCAGCGGCGCGATCTGCACCGACTTGGACAGGCCCAGCAGCACAGGCCCGATCACCGTCGCCCCGCCCAGGCTCTGCACCAGCTTCGTCGCGATCGAGGCCGAGTGGATGGCCGGCATGACCAGGATGTTGGCGCTGTCGGTCAGGCGCATGAACGGGTAGTTGGCGCGCTTTTCCGGGTCGAGCGCCAGTTCGGGCGGCATCTCGCCCTCGTATTCGAAGTCGACGTCCATCTCGTCGAGCATGGCCACGGCCTCGCGCACCTTGTCGGAGCGCTCGCCCATCGGGTTGCCGAAGGTGGAATAGCTCATGAAGGCCACGCGCGGCTTGAAGCCCAGGCGCTTGACGGCGCGGGCGGCCTCGCAGGCGATCTCGACCAGTTCGTCGCTGTCGGGCAGCTCGGTGACGTTGGTGTCGGCCACGAACACGGTGCGGCCCTTGGCCAGGACCACCGACATGCCCATGATCCGGCCGCCGGGGGCCGGGTCGACGACGCGCAGCACCTCCTCCAGGGCCTGGTCGAAGCTGCGGGTGACGCCGGTGACCATGCCGTCGGCCTCGCCCAGGGTGACCATCGAGGCGGCGAAGCTGTTGCGGTCCTGGTTGATCAGCCGCTGGACGTCGCGCTTCAGATAGCCCTGGCGCTGCAGGCGCTTGTAGAGCGCGTCGACATAGTCGGGATTGCGGTCGCTGAGGCGGGCGTTGTGGATCTCCAGGTCGACGGTGTCGGGGTCCAGCCCGACGACGCGCATGTTCTCCTGCACCAGGTTCTCGCGGCCGCACAGGATGGCCTTGCCGTAGCCGCCGGTCTGGAAGGCGTAGGCGGCGCGGATCACCGACGGGTCCTCGCCCTCGGCGAACACGATGGTCTTGGGATTGGCCAGCACGGCGCCGCTGATCTTCTGCAGGAAGCCGGCGGTGGGGTCCAGGCGCTGGGCCAGGCTGGCGCGGTAGGCGTCCATGTCGGCGATCGGCCGGCGGGCCACGCCGGTGTCCATGGCCGCCTGGGCCACGAACGGCGGCACGTACCAGATCAGCCGCGGGTCGAAGGCCGACGGGATGATGTACTGCGGGCCGAACTTCAGCTGGCGGCCGTGATAGGCGGCGGCGACCTCGTCGGGCACGTCCTCGCGGGCCAGCATGGCCAGGGCGTTGGCGCAGGCGATCTTCATCTCGTGATTGACCCGCCGGGCCCGCACGTCCAGGGCGCCGCGGAAGATGTAGGGAAAGCCCAGGACGTTGTTGACCTGGTTGGGATAGTCGCTGCGGCCGGTGCCCATGATCGCGTCCTTGCGGACCTTGTGCACCTCTTCCGGGGTGATCTCCGGATCGGGGTTGGCCATGGCGAAGATCACCGGATGGGGGGCCATGCTGGCGATCATCTCGGGCGTGAAGGCGCCCTTGGCGCTGAGGCCCAGCAGCACGTCGGCGCCCTTGACCGCCTCTTCCAGGGTGCGCAGCGGGGTGTCGACCGCGTGGGCGCTCTTCCACTGGTTCATGCCCTCGGTGCGGCCCTGGTAGAGCACGCCCTTGCTATCGACGGCGATCACGTTGTCGGGCTTGACGCCCATGGCCTTGATCAGCTCCAGCGAGGCGATGCCGGCCGCCCCGGGGCCGTTGAGCACCACCTTGACGTCCTCGATCCGCTTGCCGGTGATGTGGCAGGCGTTGATCAGGCCGGCGGCGCAGATGATCGCCGTGCCGTGCTGGTCGTCGTGGAACACCGGGATGTCGAGCAGCTCCTGCAGCTCGGTCTCGATGCGGAAGCATTCGGGGCTCTTGATGTCCTCCAGATTGATGCCGCCGAAGGTGACGCCGATGTTCTTGACCACCGTGATGATCTCGTCGGCGTCCTTGGAGCTGATCTCGATGTCGATGGAGTCGACGTCGCCGAAGCGCTTGAACAGGACGGACTTGCCCTCCATCACCGGCTTGGAGGCCAGGGCCCCCAGGTCGCCGAGGCCCAGGATCGCGGTGCCGTTGCTGATCACCGCCACCAGGTTGCCCTTGGAGGTGTAGTCGTAGGCGGCGTCCGGGTCCTTGGCGATGGCGTGGACCGGCACGGCGACGCCGGGGGAATAGGCCAGGGAAAGGTCGCGCTGGGTGGCCATCGGCTTGGTGGCGACGACGCCGATCTTCCCGGGCGTGGGATAGCGGTGGAAGTTCAGCGCTTCCTCGTCCGTGAAGGTCTTCTTTTCCGCGTCGCTCATGGCGCGTTTCCCCTGTCCTGGCGTCGGCCGTCACACGATGATGGAGGCGCCGATCGATGCGGCGCGCCCTTATGGGCGGCACCGTAGCGGCCGGAGGGAGGCGTCACAACCTCGCGCTGGGGAAGTTTCCGGCCGCAAACGCTTGTTCCGCTTGGGATTAGGCCTGTCCAGCGTTGTCATCCGGCCGCTGTTTTCCTTGACCTGAGGGGGCGGGTCGGGAGACTACCGCCCGCGTAACGCCCGGGAGATCGCCTTGAGCCAGAACGACTTAGCCGCCGCGCCCAGCGCCTCGGAAGGTACCGTTACCATTGCCCTGGCCGGCGCCCTGGGGCGGATGGGCCAGGCCCTGGCCCGGACGCTGGACGGACGGAGCGACGCGGTGGTCGTGGCGCGGTTCGACCGGCCGGGCGCGGCCGGCGAGGGCCTGGTCGAGCGCGACGCGGCGCTGAAGGCGGCCGAGGTGGCCATCGACTTCACGGTCCCCGAGGCGTCCGTGGCCCTGGCCGAGGCGGCCGCCGCCCTTCGCGAACAGGGGCGGCCCGGTCCGGCCCTGGTCATCGGCTCGACCGGCTTTTCCGCCGAGCAGGACGCCCGCATCGCCGCGGCGGCGACCCGTGTGGCGATCGTCAAGTCCGGCAACTATTCGCTGGGCGTCAACATGCTGATGGGCCTGGTCAGGCAGGCCGCCGCCGCCCTGCCCGCCGCCGACTGGGACGTCGAGGTCCACGAGGCCCACCACAGGCGCAAGGTCGACGCCCCGTCCGGCACCGCCCTGATGCTGGGCCAGGCGGCGGCCGACGGGCGCGGCGTGGGCCTGGGCCAGGCAGCCGACCGCGGCCGCGACGGCCTGACCGGTCCGCGCAAAGAGGGGGCCATCGGCTTCTCGGTGGTGCGCGGCGGCGGGATCATCGGCGAGCACAGCGTGATCTTCGCCGGCGAGGAGGAGGTGCTGACCCTGTCGCACTCGGCCACCGACCGGGGCCTGTTCGCGCGAGGGGCGGTCGCCGCCGCCCTGTGGGTCAAGGGCCGGCCACCAGGGCTCTACGACATGCAGGACGTGCTGGGCTTTCGAAACTAAGGCCTAACAATCGCCGCAGCTTGCGGCATTGTGCCCCCTGATGGCCGAGCCCCCACCGCCAGAGCCCCAAAACGACGCCAAGCCGTCCTCCCCGTCGCGGTCCCGCCGCGCGGCGCTGGTCGACGCCGGGCTGGAGGCCATGAGCCTGGCCGCCCTGGCCTTCGTGGCCATCGGCTTCTCCGCCTATGCCGGCCGCCGCGAGATCAGCCGCGAGCTGGCCCTGGCCTGGCTGAACGACCAGGGGATCGAGGCCAGCGTCGACCTGGACGACCTGGACGCCACGGGCTTCGCCGGCGCGATCCGTCTGGGACCGAAGAACGCCCCGGTGTTCTCGGCCGAGCGGATCGAGGTGGCCTACGACCTGGCCTCACCGTGGACGGGCGGCAAATTCGCGCTCAACACCCGGGCCGTGCGGCTGGTGCGGCCGCGGGTCAACGCCCGGCTGGACCAGGACGGCCTGAACTTCGGGACCCTGCAGCCGATGATCGACCGGGCGCTGAAGTCGCCGGCCGAACCGGACACGCCCGGTCCGGCGATCCTGATCGAGGACGCCCGGGTGCTGCTGCGCACCCCCGGCGGCCCGGCCCGCCTGACCGGCGACGCCAGCCTGGACGACGGCAAGCTGCTGCGGTTCGACGGCCGGCTGGCGGCCATGCGCTACGCGACGCAGGACCTGTCGTTCGAGGCCGACGGCGCCGTGCTCAAGGCCCGCAAGCGCGGCGACCGCCTGACCGTCGACGTCCAGCTGGGCCTGAAGACCTTCAGCGCCGGCCAGCTGGACCTGACCGAGGCGCAAGGGACCCTGCAGGCCGACCTGACCTATCCGGACCTGAAGCGGCTTTCGATGGTCGGCCCGGCCGAGGCGCGGCTGGCCCTGACCGCCCGGGGGGCCGAGGTGCAGGCCGCCAGCCTGGGCGGGCTGGAGGCCAACCTGGCGGTGTCGGGCCTGCTGAGCGGCGACTTCGAGCGCGGCGGCCTGACGGGCAAGGCCACCCTCCACGCGCGGGGCGAACGGCTGACGGCCGGCGGGCCCGGAGGGGGCCTGGACAGCCGCGACGTGGTCGCCGACCTGGACCTGTCGAACCTGGCCCTGACCTATGATCCGGACGGGGCGCGCGGCTCGGCCCGCACGCGGCTGGCCGCCAACGCCGACCGGGCGGTGGCCGGCGGGGCGGCCCTGTCGCGCACGGCGCTGGAGGTCCAGTCCTCGAGCCTGACCCTGGTCTCGGACAAGGCGCGAAGCTCGATCAGCGGGCCGCTGACGGTGGCGTTGGGCGGCGGCCGCGCGGCGATGGGCGGGATCGTGCTGTCCAGCCTGGCCGCCGACGGCCGGGGCCGGGTCTCGGCCGGGACCGACGGGCTCGCCCTGGCCCTGGACGCCCGGGCCGACGCCGACGGGGCCATGACCGGGCCGGACGCCGAGCGCGTGGCCCTGGCCCTGCCCAATCCGGACTACGCCAAGGCCGCCGCCCGGGCCCTGTCGCGGTTCACGGTGAGCGCCCCGGCCCTGAAGCTGGGGATCACCGGCGGCCAAACCACCCTGTCCCTGCCTCGCCCCATCGCCCTGACCGCCGCCAGCGGCGCCAAGGTCATGGTGGACGCGCCCGGCGGCCCGCTGGTCGCGGCGCGGAACGGGACGGCCGACGGCCGGGCGGTGGTCGCCCTGGGCGGTGGCGGCCTGCCCGACATCAGCCTGAAGGTCCCCCGCTGGCGGTCGGACGCCTCGGGCCTGGCCAGCGACGTGGTCGTGGCCGGCGCCGTGGACGTGCCGCCGTTCCTCGGCGTGGCGGGAACCCTGGCCGGCCGGGCCCAGCTGGCCGACGGCGGGCTGACGGTGCGCCTGAACAACTGCACGCCGATGACCGCCAAGGCCATCGCCATGGGCGAGCCGCCGATCAGCGACGTGACCTTCCGGCTGTGCCCGGCCGCCCAGCCCCTGGTCGTGGCCCATGACGGGATCTGGCGCGCCTCGGCCCTGATCCGCGACGGGGCGGCCATGGTCAATGTCGCCCAGGCGCGGCTGGAGGGCGTCGAGGCCAGCTTCGTCGGCGGCGGCCGCGGCTTCGACGTGGCCCAGGTCAAGGTCACCGGCGGCCGGGTGGTCGAGGCCTCGACCGAGGCCAAGCGCTTCGAGACGATCGCCGCCACCGGCGAGGTCGACCTGGCCCGCGGCCAGTGGACCGGCGCGCTGGACGGCAGGACCCTGTCCGGCCGCCCGCTGGGTCGGGTGACGATCCGCCACGACGTGGCCAGCGGCCGGGGCCAGGCCGACATCGACGCCTCTGGACTGGTCTTCGCCAAGGGCGGGCTGCAGCCGCTGGAGCTGACGCCCCTGGCGGTGGTCGCCCGCGACGCCGAGGGTCCGGTCGCCTTCACCGGCCAGTTCGCCTGGCATGACGAGGTGATGACCAGCCAGGGTCGGGCCTCGACCCCGGGGCTGGACTTCAAGAGCCCCCTGGGTCCCGCCCGCCGGCTGAAGGGCGAGATCGTCTTCGACAGCCTGGCCCCGCTGACCGCCCCGCCCGGCCAGGTCCTGACCATCGACACCATCGACGCCGTCGTGCCGATCCAGTCGATCCGCGCCAGCTTCGGCCTCGGCGCCGAGGCCATGCATCTCCAGGCCACCACCTTCGAGGCCTCGGAGGGCAAGATCAGCATCGAGCCGTTCGACCTGCCGCTGGACGGCAAGGGGGTGATGAAGGGCGTGGTCAATATCGCCGGCCTGGACCTGGGTCAGCTGGTTTCCGGCTCGTCCCTGGCCGACAAGGTCAAGATCGAGGCGATCGTCGATGGCCGCCTGCCGTTCGAGGCGGGTCCGGCCGGCTTCCGCTTCGTCGACGGCAAGGTCTACGCCACCGGCCCGGGCCGGCTGGCGATCGCCCGCGAGGCTCTGACCGGGGTCGAGGCCGGCCAGGGGACGGTCGATCCGGCCGACCCACTGACCGCGCCCAAGGCCGTGCCGGTCAACGCCATCCAGGACTTCGCCTACCAGGCGATGGAGAACCTGCATTTCGAGACGCTGGAGGCGGGGGTCAACAGCACCGACAAGGGTCGCCTGGGCGTGCTGTTCCACATCAAGGGCGAGCACGACCCCAAGGTCGCCGAAAAGGCCCGGATCGGCCTGATGGAGCTGTTGAACGGCAGCGCCTTCCAGCGCCGCATCCCTCTGCCCGCCAAGACGCCGGTCGACCTGACCCTGGATACGTCGCTGAACTTCGACGAGCTGATCGCGGCGGCCAAGCGCGCCTGGGAAGAGGCCCAGGCCCGCGCGGCGGCGACTCCGCCCGTCCCGGCGCCGCCTACGCCCGCCCCCACGCCTGCGGCGACCCCGCCGCCGCGTTCAGATACGGTTCAGCCTTGAACCCGCAGATTCCCCGAGAACTGGAGACACCCGCCATGAAGCGCGCCCTGATCCTTCCCCTCCTCGCGGTGGGCGCCCTCGCGGCGTGCACCCCGACGGTGCGGGTGAAGGTCGACCCGATCAACATCTACGCCAAGCTGGACGCCAATGTGCGCGTGCAACTGGACAAGGAAGTCCAGTCCGCGATCCAGCAAAACCCCAACCTGTTCTAAGAGGAGGAACCGACATGATCCGCAAGACTATGACGGTCCTGGCCCTGGCCGCCTCGATGGGCGCCGTGAGCTTCGTGGCCCTTCCCGCTCTGGCCCAGTCGGCCGCCGCCAAGGCCGCCGTCGACGCCGGCAAGGCCGCGGGAACCGTGGGCGAACAGGCCGACGGCTTCCTGGGCATCGTTTCGGGCGGCGACGCCGCCACCCGTGCCGCCGTGGCCGAGATCAACGCCGGTCGCGCGGCCGTCTACAAGGACACCGCCGCCAAGACCGGCGTCACCGCCGAGGCCGCCGGCCAGGCCACCGCCAAGCAGCTCTACGCGCGCCTGGCGCCGGGCCAGTACTGGAAGCCGCTGAACGGCGGCTGGACGAAGAAGTAGCGACCACGGACGGGGACATGCGCGTGCGCATGTCCCTTTCGTCGCCGTCGGGGCGCGAAGCCCAGCGACCCGCGCCAAACCGCGACAGGGTCGATTTCACGGACAATCGATAGACGTTCCATCGTGCTCGGCTGTCCGCTGCGCGATTTTTCCGCTACGCCATCCATGAGGGTGGAGAGGGCGACGCATGGGGATCACACGGCGCAGGATCGGTGATCTTCTCGTGGCGCGCGGCCTGGTCTCGGAACGCGACCGGGCCGCGGCCCTGACGCTGCAGCAGGAGATCGGCGGACTTCTGGGGCAGTTGCTGACCCGGATCGGCGCGCTGTCGGAGGGCGACCTGCTGCGGGCCCTGGCCGAACAACTGGACATTCCCGTGCTGCGCGGCGACGAACGGCCGACGGCCGCCGAGATCACGGCGCTGTTCGCCGAGGTCCGCGCGCCCACGGCCTGGTGGATCGATCACAGCGCCGTCGCCTGGCGCACGGGCGAGACGGTGGTCTGCGCCGCGGTCCAGCCGCTGGACCCGGCGCTGCGCGAGCGCCTGGCCCAGGCGATCGAGGGGCCGGTCGCCTATCGGCTGGCCGCGCGCGCCGAGGTCGCCGGCCTGCTGGCCGACCTGGCCCGGGGCGCGCGGGAGACGGTCGAGACCGGCGGCCCGGGCGAGGCGGCCCGGCTGCGCGAACTGGCGCAGGAAACCCCGGTGGTCGAGTTCGTCAACAGTCTGTTCGCCGAGGCCCTGGCGCGCCGGGCCTCGGACGTCCACCTTGAGCCGTTCGAGGATCGCTTCGTCGTCCGGCTGCGGATCGACGGCCTGCTGACGACCGTCCGTACGGGCGCGCGGGCCGATTTCGACGCCGTCTGTTCGCGCATCAAGCTGCTCTCGGGCATGGACATCGGCGAGCGTCGCCTGCCGCAGGACGGGCGCCAGTCGATCCGCGTGGCCGGCCAGGAGCTCGACCTGCGGGTTTCGACCCTGCCGTCGGCCTGGGGCGAGTCGGTGGTGCTGCGCTTGCTGGGCAAGTCGCACCGCCTGCCGCAGCTGGACGAACTGGGCCTGGCCGAGACGCAGGCCAACGATCTGCTGAGCTTGATCGCCAAGCCGAACGGGGTGGTGCTGGTCACCGGTCCGACCGGTTCGGGCAAGACCACGACCATCTACCGTCTGCTCAGCCATCTGAACGACGGGGTGCGCAAGATCGTCACCGTCGAGGATCCGATCGAGTTCGACCTGCCCGGCGTCGTGCAGGTGCGGGCCCGCACCGACATCGGGCTGAGCTTCGCGGCCGGCCTGCGGGCGATCCTCCGGCAGGATCCCGACGTGATCATGGTCGGCGAGATCCGCGATCCCGAAACCGCGCGCATCGCCGTCCAGGCCGCCCTGACCGGGCACCTGGTGATTTCGACGGTCCACACCAACACCGCCTTGGGCGCCGTGACCCGCCTGGCCGACCTGGGCGTCGAGGACTTCCTGCTGGCCGACGTGTTGCGCGGGCTGGTGGGCCAAAGACTGGTGCGCCGCCTTTGTCCCCATTGCGCGCGGTCCAGCACGCCGGCGGAGGCCGCCGTCCACGACCGCGAGGGCGGCGGCGCGGGGCGCGGGGCGTGGCGCGAGCCGGTGGGCTGCGAGGCCTGCGGCGGCTCGGGCTATCTGGGCCGGCTGGGCCTCTACGAGATCGTGCGTTGCGACTCCGCGCTGGAGAGGGGGATCCGGGATCGAGCGCCGCCCGAGGCGCTGGAACGGACGGCCCGGGCCAACGGATTTTGCAGCCTGCCGGAAGACGGCCGCCGCAAGGCGCGCGCCGGCTTGACGACCCTGGCCGAAGTCAGGCGGGGCGTGGGGGCGGCTGACGAGGCGGCGACGGAGCGGGAAGCGTGAGCGCGGCCGAGACGCCGGGCGAGGCCTTCCGGTACCGGGCGGTGAACCGTGAAGGCAGAACGGTCAGCGACGTCGTCCGGGCCGAGGACCCGGGCGCGGCCCTGCGCCTGCTGGCCGCCGACGGCCTGACCGTGACGGAATTGAAGGCCGCGCCGGTCGCGCTCGACGGCGCGGACCGCGACCTGCGCCTGTCCGAGCGTGTGCTGGTGATGCGGCAGCTGGCGATCATGCGCCGGGCCGGCGTGCCGCTGTTGGAGGCGCTGGAGACCGTGGCGGCGGGCCTGCGATCGGGACGGGGACGCGTCCAGTTCGCGGCGGTGGGTCAGGCCCTCAGGCAGGGCGAGCCGTTCGCCGACAGCCTGGCCGCGCAAGCGCCGGGCTTTCCGGGCTACGTCTACGCCATGGTGCGGGTCGGCGAGGCGTCGGGGCGCGGCGCGGAGGTGCTGGCCGACGCCGCCGACCAGATGGCCTATGAAGACCGGCTGCGCCGAGACGTCGTCAACGCCCTGACCTATCCCGCCTTCCTGGCCTTCGCGGGCGCGTCGGCGGTGACGTTCATCTTCGTCGAGATCGTGCCGCGCTTCGCGGTGATGATCGGGCCCGACCGGCCGGGGACGCCCTGGATTTCGAAGGCCGTGCTGGCGGTCGGCGCCTTCGTCAACGCCCATCTGGCGCTGCTGGGCGCGGGACTGGCCATGCTGGCGATCGCCGCCGTCCTGACGGCCGCGCGACCCGAAGGACGGGCGGCGCTGTACCGGGCCGCGCGGGACGCGCCGCTGATCGGCGGGGTGTTGAAGGCGCGGGAGATCAGCCTCTGGGCGCGGCTGCTGGGCCTGGCTCTGGGCAATGGGGTCGCCCTGCTGCCGGCCGCCGCCCTGGCCCGGGCCGGGGCGCCGGCCGGCCCCTTCGCCCAGGGATTGGAGAAGGCGGAGGACGACCTGCGCGCCGGCCAGTCGCTGGACGCCGCCCTGCGACGCCACACCCGCCTCACGGCCATGGACCTGAGCCTGGTGCGCGCCGGCCAGCGGTCGGGAAGCCTGCCGGCCATGTTCGGCTACATGGCCGACGCCCATGACGAGCGCCTGAGGGACGACGTCAAGCGGATCACTGCCCTGATCGAGCCCCTGGCCGTGGCGGTGATCGCCGGCGTTGTCGGCATGGTGGCCCTGGCCTTGGTCATGGCCTTGGCCAGCGTCTACGAGACCGTCTATTGAGTCCCGGCCTCGAGGCGTGGCTTTCCGTGGGCGCCCTGCTGTTGGCGGCGATGGTCTCGGGCCTGGTTCCCGGACGCCTGATGCGCCAGGCGCTCGACGGCGGCTGGACCCGGGGCGACGGCTGGCGGCTGGTCGGGACGGCCTTCGTCGTGGGGCTCCTGGTGTGGACGGGCCTGACCGAGGCGGCCGCCGGACTCGACGGGGCGACGGTCAGGGCCCTGGCCGTCTGCGGCGTGGTGCTGACCGGGGTGCTGGTTCTCGACGCCAAGGCCCTGGTGGTGGCGGACCTGCATGTCGTCGGCCTGCTGCTGCTGGCCCTGGTCGGGCCCCTGGCCCCGCCCTGGCCCATGGCCTTGGCGGGCGCGGCGGTCGGGGGCGGATTGCTCTGGGCCGTGCGCTGGGCTTTTCGCCGGGCGCGCGGCGTCGAGGGTCTGGGCCTGGGCGACGTCAAGCTGATGGCCGCCCTGGGCGCCCTGACCGGGCCCGAGCGCGTGTTGTGGATCATCGTGGCCGGCGCCGTGCTGGGCCTGGTGTGGGGTCTGGTCCGAAACCGCCTTGGCGACGCCCGCCAGGCGGGCGAGGGCGGCGGGGCGGTCGTCGCGCCCCTGGCCGCGGCCGCGGCCCTGCCGGCCCTGGCCGTGCTGTTGCTGGGCGCGCCGCGGTCGTGAGCGCGCGACCCGACAAGACGGGCTTCAGCCTGGTGGAGGCGCTGGTCGCCCTGATCGTGGCCGCCCTGGTGCTGATGGCGATCTTCGAGCTGCAGCGCCAGCTGTCCCGCGACCAGGCCCGCTACGAGCAGGCCCTGGCCGCGGCCGACCGCCGCCGGAACGCCCTGGTTCTGCTGCGCCAGGTCAACCCCACCGACCGGCCGGCCGGGGCGCTGCCGCTGAGCGGCGGCCGCCGGGTGCGCTGGATCGCGACGCCGCTCACGCCCGCAAGGCCCAATCTCGACTATCCGACAGGGCGGGGATCCTACGAGATGCGCCTGTGGCGGCTCGACGTCCGGATCGAGACCGTCCGGGGCGACGCGATCGACACCTTCCAGCTGGATCGGCTGGGCTGGAGGGCTGTCAGCGGCCCGAGTCCGGACGCGCCTTCGACAGGTCCAGCCCGCCCTTGAACGGGGTGAGGGTGTAGGACCAGCCGCGTCCCACCCGGAAGGCCGCGTCCATCTCGCCGCCGTAGCGGCCGGCCCAGCGGTTCATCTCGTCGGCGTCGTGCAGGATGTAGGGCGTGACCAGCATGACGAGCTCGGTCTTGCCGCCGTTCAGGGTGTCGGCGCGGAACGCCGAGCCTAGCACCGGGATGTCCTTGAGGAACGGCACGCCGGTGTTGCCCTTGGTGTAGCTGTCGTCGATCAGGCCGCCCAGCACCGCCGTGGCCCCTTCGGCCAGCGACAGCTGGGTGGTGATGTTGCGGTTCAGGATCAGCGGGCTGCCGATCGCGGCGTTGGGGTTGGCCTGCTGGCTGGAAACCTCCTGGCTGATCTCCAGGTCGACCCGGTCGTCGCCGTAGACGATCGGCCGGATCTGCAGGATCACGCCCGTCTGACGGTACTGGATGGTCTGCAGGATGTCGGTGCTGCCGCCGGTCTGGGTGGAGCTGTTGGCGCGCGAGGTGATGATCGGCACGTCGGTGCCGACCTGGATCCTGGCCTCGCCGCCGCTGCGGGCCACCAGCCGGGGCCGCGACAGGATGTTGACCTTGTTGTTCGAGGCGAAGGCGTTGAACGCCGCGCGCACGTCCGTGCCGACGAAGTTCAGGCTGAGACCGCCGGTCGACAGACCCAGGTTGCCCAGCGTGCCGCCGCTGGTGGTCCCGTTCGAGCCGGAATGGGTGAAGAACCATTCCAGCCCCAGGCGGGTCTCATCCGTCAGCGTCACCTCGGCGATCGTCACCTCGACCAGCACCTCCCGGGCGGGCGTGTCGAGGCTGGCCAGCAAGCCGCGGAGCTGGGTGAACTCGTCGGCCTGCCCCGTGAACAGGATGCGGTTGCCGCCCTGGTCGACGATGATCCGACCGTTCATGAACGCCGCGCCGCTTCCGCTTCCAGCCAGGAGGGCGGCGCTGGGCCTCCCGACGTTGTTCAGGGCCGAGGTCATCGCCGGCGGCGCCCCCGGTGCGCCGGGCGGGGCGGGGTTGAGGACGGCGGCGGGTCCGGCGCTGCTGGTTCCGACCATGGCGGCCAGGGACTGGGCGTCGGTGTTGCGGACCTGGTAGATGAAGGTCGAGGGGCGGTCGCCGACCGCCGTGGGCTGGTCCAGCTTGGCGGCCCAGACCCGCGCCCGCTCCAGCACGGCCGGATCGCGAGCGAAGACCAGGACCGTGTTGGCGCCGCCAAACGGCGCGACGAGCATCGAGCGAGGCGCGCCGGGCGCGTTGGCGCCGGCGGCGAAGCCCTCGCCTTCCAGGCTGTCCGACAGCGATCGCGCCAGGCTTTCGGCCGACCAATAGACGGGCTCGACGCGGAACACGCCGACGCCGGCGAAACGCGGCTGGTCGAGCTGGCGCAGGGTTTCCTGCACGGCCGCCACGTCACGCGCCCCGCCGTTCAGGGTCACCGTGTTGGCGGCCGGATCGGTGGCGAACTGCACGCGCCGGGCCTCGGGCAGAACCGCCTGGGTCAGGGTCATCAGCGCGTCGACGGCGATCGATCGCACCGCCACGAACTGCGTGACCGGCCGGGCCGATTCGGGCGTTTCGGGCATGGATCGCGCGCGAAGGGCCATGGCGGGCGACCCCGTCCCCACCACGGGCCGGGCGTTCACCACGCCCTGGCGTAGCTCCAGCTGCACGCCGTAGGTCTTCAGGGCCGACTCGGTCAGGCGGAAGAAATCCCGGCGGCTCATGCCCGGCGCGCCGCGCAGGGTGACGAGGTCGGTCCGGCTCGCAACCTCCGGCGCCATCACGAAGGGCAGGCCCAGCAGGTCGCCGAGCGCCGTGTTGATCAGTTGCGGCAGGGGTTGGGGCGGCAGCGAGACATTGATCGCCCCGGGCGACACCAGGCTGGCCAGGGCCTCGTCCGTCACCGCCCCGGCCGCCGGGGCGGCCCCAGTAGCGGCCTCAGTGGCGGTCTCGGCCGAAAGCGGCAGGTTCAGGCCGCGCGGCGCGGCGACGGACGTCCCGCCGCCCGCCGCCGCCTGGCGAGCGGCGTCGCCCTGCAGCACCGTCCGCATCGATCCATAGGAGGCGCAAGACGCCAGCAGCACCGAGATCGCCGCGACGCCCAATCCCCGGGCGGCCTTCTCGGTCGTCGTGGTCGACAAGATGTTCAAAGCTCCGCCGCGCTCCCCGCCGCGCCATAGAAGGTCACGCGCCGCATCCGGCGTCCATCCCGCAGGACGGCTTCGCTCGAGGTCAGCGCCTCCAGCCGCCAACGACCCTCGAAAATGTCGCCGGGGCGCACCAGTCGCGTCGCCCGCGCCTCCTGCGACGGATCCAGGACCAGGGCGGCCAGGCCCGCCGGCCCCTGATCGACGATCGCGGCCAGCCGGTGGCGGAAGACGAGTGCGATGTCGGGCGGCGGCGGCGGCGGCGGCGGAGCGGTCGGCGGCTCGGGCGGCGGAAGCGGGTCGCCCTGCGCCTCGACCGGATTGAGATCGGGCCCGACGCTCCCGTGCGGGACAAGATCGACCTCGAAATCGTTCAGGGCCGCGAGCGTGGTTTCGTTGGGGCGGACCAGCAGGCGCGAGGCGGCGTGCGGAAACCGGCTCAGGCCCAGCGGCTCGGCCGGGACGCCGGGCGCGCGGTAGCCCACCAGGAAGGCGGTCAGGACAGCGAACGCCAGGGCCAGCGCGGCGGGGCTGGTCACGAGGGCCGCTCCGTCCCGACATCGACGGGGAACAGCAGCGACAGGCGGTAGCGCGCCGCGTCGGTGTCGCCGATTTCCAGCCGCTGGACGACCATCGCGTGGGGATCGTCGGCCAGGTTGCGCAGCAGGGCGGCGAAGGAAGCGGCGACATAGGGCCCGCTGACATCGGCGCGGACCAGGGGGAGGGCGGGATCGCCCTCCAGGTCCTCGGCGACCTGGATCTCGGGATCGGGAGCGCCGGCCTGGGCCGCGGCCTCGGCGACGGCCTGCTCGAGCCGGATCCGCGCCAGCCAGATGTTGCGGTCGCGGGTGCTCCAGTCGGACACCGACGCCAGCTGAACGCGCTGGGCGCGGTCGAGGCCTCCCCGGGCGGTGTGGCGCAGCTGGCGAGCCAACATCAGGTCGGCCTGGGCCGCGGCGTAGCGTTCGCGCTGGTCCTGGCTCCAGCTCAGGGCGGAGAAGGCCGCCACCGCCAGGGCCAGCAGGGCCGCCAGCGTGGCCAGCAGCCGTTCACGGGCGGTCAGGCGGCCCCAGGCGGTCTGGACGCGGGCAGGCAGATCCGCGCCGGGAAAATCGGTCGGGGCAGCGATTTTGCCCTCTGACCCCAAACGTCAATCTCCCGCCAGAGTGGTCGTACGAGTGTTCCGCTAGAGTGCTCGTATGAGTGTATAGTCTCTCCAGGCCCGCGAGCGAGCCAGAATTGCGTGAACACCGCAGGCCAGGACGAGGGAGCGAACGTGAGGACGATGCAGCGGAAGCCTCGGCGGCGCGGCGCCCCCCACGCCAAGTCCGGATACAGCCTGCTGGAGATCCTGATCGTCCTGACGATCATCGCGCTGATCGCCGCCTTGGTCGGACCCAGGCTGTTCGCCCAGCTGGACCGCTCCAAGGTGACGACCGCCCGGGTGCAGGTCCGGGCCCTGGAAACCGCCTTGGCGACCATGCGGCTGGATCTCGGCCGCGATCCCACCCAGGCCGAGGGGCTGGATCTGCTGGTCAAGGCCGACCGCGGGACGGTGGCCGGATGGTCGGGGCCCTATCTCAGCGGCGGCCTGCCATTGGACCCGTGGGGTCACCCGTACGTCTATCAGGCGCCGGTCGATGACCAGCATCCGGCCAGGGTGATCAGCCTGGGGTCGGACGGGAAGACAGGTGGAGCCGGCAATGCGGCCGATATCCAGAACCAGGCCGGAGTCTAGCGCCCCGGGCCTGCGGTCGCGGGCGGGCTATTCCGTGCTGGAGATGCTGGTGGTGCTGGCGATCATGGCCTTGGCGGCGACGCTGGTCATGCCCAGGGCCACGCTGATGATCGATCGGATGACGGCCCACGCCGTGTTCTTCGATTTCCAGCGACGGGTGCTGGACCTGCGCCGCCAGGCCTATGCCGAACAGACGCCCATAGTGCTGTACGACGACGCGGCGGCGGCTGGGCGCGATCCTCTGGGGCGGTTTCTGGCCCTGCGCGCGCAATGGACCTATCGCCTGCGGCGGCCCGTGCGGATCAGCGAGGGCGGCGCCTGCCAGGCCGACGAGATCGAGATCCTGAAAGCGGACCGGCGGGTGATGCGGTTGGCGCCGGGCGAGGGGCAGTGTCGTTTCATCCGTCTGGATTGAGCGCCGCCTGGGCCGTGTCCGGCCGACCGGTCAGGCGCATGCGCAGGCGGATGGTGCGGTCGGAAGCGTTGGTGACGGGGCGGACGTCGGTGAACATGCCGCTGGCCTCCATGTCGCGGGCGATCCGGTCGACGCCGTTGAGCGCGGAATAGGGCAGGGTCAGGTCCATCCGATCGTCCTGGGCGTCGACCGCCTCGATCCCTACGCCGTACAGCCGCAGAATCCGGGTCGCCACGCCCAGCGCCGCCACGAGATTGGGACGGCTGGACAAGGCCGAGAACGCCGCCAGGCGCCGGGCCGCGGTGTCGGCGCCGGGGACGGTGGGCGGCGCCGACAGCCGTTCCGCGGCGGCGACGCGGGCCAGTTCGCGCGCCTCGAGCCGTAGCTTGAGGCCCTGGCCCAGCCAGAAGGCGGCGGCCGTCAGCAGCAACACGGCCGCGGCGGCCGGCGCGGCTCGCAACACCTGGTCGGGCGACAGGACCGGCCCGCCGGCGCTCCGTCGAGGGAAGGGCGCGCGAACGCCGGCGACGGCGGCCGGCGGATCGGCCGGCGCGTCGGCGTCGGCGGGCTGGACGCGCGTGAAGGCTTGCCAGTCCGCCCGGTTGAACGGCGCGCGTCGCCAGAGCGAGCCGACCAGGCCGCCGTCGCGCCAGAATTGGGCCTCGAAGCCGTCGTCCAGCCGCAGCACGCGCCAGGCGCCGCCCGCCGGCGGCTGGAAGCGTTCCGGAGCCACGGCGGGCGGCGGATGGCCGAATCGTTCGACGAGGGCCGGCTCGACGCGATCGTGATCCCACCACCAGATGGAAAAGCCGCCGCCGCTGCGCTCGACCAGTGAGCCGGCCGAGACGAAGGGGGCCGCCGATCGGGCGTAAAGCCGCGCCGCCGCCCACGCGGCTGCGCCCCGCGCGGCGCCGGGATCGAAGAACCGGTGGGCGCACATCGCCCGGGCCAGCCATACGTCGGGCCGTTCCGGGGCCAGGGCGCCGCCGGCCTCAACCGTCTCGAAGCGGCCGTCCGGGGTCAGCAACACCTGGCGCGGGGTCAGGAAAGAGAGGCGCATCCGTGTGCCGTTCCGCCCTCTGGTCGATTGGCGAGAGAGACAGGGCTGGCGCCTCGATCCAGACCGGACGCTCGCGGTCGCGCGGCGTCAGCCTGATCCGGGCGCGATAGTCCAGGCCCGCCCCAAGAGCGGTGATCTTTAGGGCAAATCGTCCGTTGGGGAAGCCGTAAAGCCGTTCGGCGTCGCCGCTCAGACGGAGGCCGGCGGCCCGGCCCAGATCCTCGAGTCCGGCGAAGGACGCGCTTCGTCGGCGATCCAGCGCCGCGGCGACCTGGTCGTCGGTCAGGCCGTACATCACCTTCAGGGCGGTCGGCGTGGCGGTGTTGACGTTGATCGCGGTCGAGGCGGGGTCGGCCGTCAGGTCGTCGCGCAGCGCGCGCCAGCGCTCGCGCGGCACGGACGCCTTCCAGTCCAGCACGCCCAGGACCTGGTCGACCGTTCGCAGCGGAGCGTTCGGCGGCGGCGGCAGCCGTCGGTCGCGATAGGCCGGGGCCTCGGCGCCGTCGATGCGGGCGAGGTCGTCGATGTCGACGTAGTCGCCGAAGCGGTCGACCAGGGCGGCGCGTCGGTCGATGGGCGCGCCCAGCGCCGCCAGCAGTCGCGCGGTCGCCGGGGCGGGCAGGTTGTCGAGATTGACCAGCCCGGCCTCGTCCTGCAGCGACAGCCGCAGCGGCGAGGCGCTTGGCGTCGAATAGGGCGTTCCGTCGATGCGCAGCCGGGCGTCGACCCGCGGGTCGAGGTCGCGGACGAGCACCGCGTCGGCCGTTGGCGCGCCCACCGCCACGATGTAGGCGGCGTGGGCTTCCAGGCTCAGGGCCTGGGTCTCGAACCGACTGGTTTCGACCGCCCGGCGCGTTTGCTGGACGAGGCTGTCGAGCGCCAGGATGGCGACCAGGAACACCAGGGTGACGATGGCGGTCACGGCCAGCACCGCCGGCAGGGCGAAGCCCTGTTTCCCAGCCGGCGCGCTCATAGTTCGGGCGCCCTGGCCGACGCGTCGCGCGGTGCGGCCGGCGACGGATCGGGTCGACCCGATGTCGCGTGTTCGATCACCTCGATCTTGCCGTCGTCGGCGGCCAGGCGCACGTAGACGCCTTGTTCGCGCGGCGCGCGCGCACGATCCGCCAGGCGAGGCGTCGCGCGCCAGGACTCCCGCCAGCGCACGCCATCTTCGGAATAGCTGAACCGAGCCCGGTGCGGCCTCAGGTCGGCCAGGACGACGGCGGGGCCGTTGTCGATCCGGCAGGTGACCACGTCGCCCCCGACCTCGCCGACCAGGGACACCTCGATCCATGCCGACGGTCCGGATCCCGCGCAGGGGGTGGCGGTCGCCAGGACGGCCGGGCCGCCGAACTGGCGCGGCGTCCCCCTCGCATCGGGGGCGCCAGTCGGGGACTCGGAGCCGGTCGGCGGGATGACGAGCCCCCGGACCACCCCGCGCAGGGCGTCGGTGGAGACCTGGCGGTCGGTCAGATCGAGCGCGCGGCGGCCCAGGCGGAAAGCGATCTCGGTGGAACGAACGCCGACGGAGAAGATCAGCATCAGCGCCGCGCCGGCCACGGCGAGAACCACCAGGGCCTCGATCAGCGAAAAGCCCCGTCGTCGCGCTATGCTCGGCGGCCATCGCCCCATGTCCGCGTCCTCCTGGTACCTTGATAGCGCAAAGCGGCGGCGTCGCGACCCTGTAAGATCGCGCGGACCGACGTAGGCGGCGAAGCGGGGCGAAGCTTCCCCCATCTTGAACCCGCCCTTCCGCATCGCCATCTAGATGTCGCGTCGTCAGGCGCGATGCCGATCCCGGGTCGTGTCGGACGAACGAAGTCGCTTCAGCGAGGACTTCGCGATGACCCGGACGATCCTGTTCGACAGCCCCTTCCTGCTGGGCTTCGAACACACCCGAGACCTGATCGAGCGCGCGGCCAAGGCCGCCGCCGAAAGCTATCCGCCCTACAATGTCGAGCAGGCCGAGGACGGCGGGGTGCGCATCACCCTGGCGGTGGCCGGCTTCTCGCCCGACCAGCTGCAGGTGACCGTCGAGGGCGGCCAGCTGGTGGTGGCCGGGCGGCGCGAGGCCGAGGGCAAGCCCGAGGCCGACAAGGCCTATCTGCATCGCGGCATCGCCGCCCGCGGCTTCCTGCGGACCTTCGTGCTGGCCGACGGCATGGAGGTCACGGCCGCCACGCTCGAGCATGGCCTGCTGCATGTGGACCTGGCCCGTCCGGAGCCCGAACGACTGGTCCGCCGCATCCCGATCCGCTCGGCGGGCTGACCGGCGACAGCCAAACGAGATCCCTGGGCGCGCGGTCTGAACCGAGACGCCGCACGGGGCGTTCCCCTTTCGAAGGAGGTGGTCTTATGACACCCAACCCCGCTACCCCGTTCTTTTCCGCCGAGGCCTTCGCGGCGCTGGGCGCCCCGGACCTGGTCTATGTGCGCCCGATCAAGGCGGCGGAGATCCTGGCCGACGTGCCGGTCGGCGTGACCGACGAGGTCGAGCTGTCTCCCGACCAGACCCTGTACGCGGTGTTCCGCGCCGACGGCGCCCGCCTGGCCGTGCTGACCGACAAGGACGCGGCCGTCGCCGCCGCCCTCGCCCACGAACTGGCGCCGGTGTCGGTGCACTAGGCTGGGGTCCGGGCTCGATCGGCGCTGAATTGTAAGTTGTCATCCCGGCCGAAGGTCCGCGCAGCGGGCCGTAGAGCCGGGACCCAGGGCCGCCGCGGTGCGCCTGCCCCTGGGTCCCGGACAGCCTCTGCGAGGCTTCCGGGATGACAACGATCTGAATCGCCCGGAAATTCTCGCAACCCAAATCCAGGCCAAATCCAGGACGCGTTTCGAGGCAAATCGCGCAGTCTGCGCCAGGGTTCTGCTTCGCATGGCTTCTCCGGAAAGCCGGCGTCACGGTTCTGGGCGGTGCGCTAAGACCGCTCGATCAACGTTCCCTGGCGCGCTAAGGAGTCGCGACCACAGGCGAGGAACGGCGAGCATGAGCACCTGGATCGGACGTCGCACCCTGCTGGGAGCCGCCGGGCTCCTGGCGGTCCCCCTGCCCGTCCTGGCGGCGACGCCCAAGCCCCGCGTGGCGATCCAGACCGACCACGGGACGATCGTCGTCGAGCTGGAGAGCGGCAAGGCCCCGATCACCTCGGCCAACTTCCTGCGCTATGTCGACGCCCGCAAGTATGACGGCGGGACCTTCTATCGCGCGTCGAAGACCAAGGGCGTCAGGGGCGCCGGCTCGATCCAGGGCGGTCCGCCCGACCGGGTGCGCCGCTTCGCCCCCATCGCCCACGAGAGCACCCGCCTGACGGGGATCAGGCACCGGGCCGGGACGATCTCCATGGCCCGCAACGCCCCGGGCACGGCCACCTGCGACTTCTTCATCTGCGCCAGCCCCCAGCCCTATCTGGACGCCCATCCCGGGGCGGCGGGCGACAACCAGGGCTTCGCGGCCTTCGGCGGGGTGGTCCAGGGCCTGGACGTGGTCAAGAAGATCCTGGCCCTGAAGGCGGACGGCCCGGCGCTGTATCCGGCCATGAAGGGCCAGATGCTGAACCCGCCGGTCAGGATCATCGGCATGAGGCGGGCCTGAGCGCCGTGAACCGGACCCTGGCCCTGGTCGCGACCCTGGCGGCCCTCGCCGCGCCGTCGGCCGCCCTGGCGCACGAAAGCCTGCTGGCGCGGGCGGTGTCGTGCGGGATCGACGACGGCGCCGTCGCCACGCTGATGGCCGGTCTGGCCGCCGAGGACGCCGGGATGAAGTCGCCGGCCCAGGCCTTCGCCGCGCCGTCGGGCAATCTCTATCGCCTGGCCGCGCCGGTCAGCGCCTTGGGCGCCTCGACGGACGCGATCTATGTCGCGCCGGGCCGCATCGCCATGGTCTTGTCGGGGCAGGGGCAGGGGCAGGGGCAGGGGCAGGGGCTGGCCGCGGTCGCCGCCCGGCTGCAACTGGAGCCGGCGCCCCACGGACCCGCCGAACGGTCGATCGACGAGAGGCGCACGCTGATCGCCTATCAGCTCCACCAGGGCGAGCTGGACGGCAAGGTCCTGGTCGGCTGCGCCTATGGCGCGCCGGCCGCCCTGGCCTGGCTGGGCGACGACATGGCCGGGTTCTGATCGACGCCCGGCGCGGTCAGGCCGCGGTGGGCTTGCTCTCGTGGGCCTGGGTCAGCATCACGTGCACGGCGTCGGCCGAGCGGGCCTTGCGCAGCTGCTCGCGCAGCTCGGGCTGGCGCATCATCCGCGAGATGCGGGCCAGGGCCCGCAGGTGGCTGGAATCGGCGTCCCGGGGCGCGAACAGCGCCACCAGCAGGTCGACCGGCTTGTCGTCGACGGCGCCGAACGCCACCGGGGTCTCCAGGCGCACGAACACCGCGCGGACCCGGTCGATTTCGGACAGTCGCGCGTGCGGGATCGCCACGCCCTGGCCGACGCCGGTGGACCCGGCGCTCTCGCGCTCCATCAGGCCCTCCAGCGCCTCGCCGGCCTCGACGCCGAACGCGCGGGCGGCGACGTCGGCGATCACCCCGAGAACCTGTCGCTTGTTGGCGGCGCTGACTCTCAGGGTGACCGCGCCGGGCTCCAGTAGATCGCCGATGGTCATGGTCGGAAACTCGCTCGCAGCCGGTCGTCGCGCATCGTCGCCGCCTCGCGCCGAGACGGGGGCCTACCGAAACGCGCCGACCGATCCGAGGTTCGATCAGCTTGCGGCCGGTGCGTACCCGTTCAGCGACTTGGTGCGTTCAGGGTCGATCCAGCCGATATTTCCGTCAGGCCGCCTGTAGACCACCGACAAACCGTCGTGGGCGGCGTTCCTAAACACGATTGCCTGGGACTCGGTCAAGTCCAGTTCCATGACCGCCATGGAAACAGTCATCGTCTTCAGCGAGGCCTGGCTCTCGGCGATGATCATGGCCGACGGCGCGCCGGTCGGGTGGTCGTCCTCGGCCGTCCAGTCGTCGTCGTCGATTTCGTCGCTGTCGGGGGCCCGCAGCACGTACATGGCCGCGTTCTCGGCCTGCTTGGCGTTGGCGGCGATCGAGTGGCTCTTCAGCCGCCGCTTGTAGCGGCGGATGCGCGTCTCGATCTTGGCCAGGGCGGCGTCGAAGGCCGCATGGGCGTCGCCGCCCGATCCATGGCTGATCAGCTGCTGGCCCGAAGCCAGCTTGACCGAACAATCGACCCGGAAGGCGAAGCCCTCCTTGCTGATCACGACATCGGCGTCACCGCCGCGGTCGAAATACTTGCCGATGCTCAGGGCGATTTCGTCGGAGACTCGCGCTCGCAGAGCCTCGCCAACGTCGACATGCTTGCCGGAGATTTGGACTTGCATAGCCTATCAACGCGCCCGTCTGGGTCTGGTGTCAAGCGTCGCAAAAGCGACTTAAAACAGTCCCGGAATCATGTGCAGCAGCCGGTCGACCGCTGCCGCCACCACGCCCGCGCTGAGCACCAGCAGGCCCACGCTGACCGCCGCCATCAGGTAGCCCAGCAGGGCCAGCAGGCCGTCGCGCTGCAGCAGGGCCAGGGCCAGGACGGCCACGGTGGCGCCCGGCGCCAGGTTGCCCAGCGGGATGGGCAGCACCAGCACCAGGGCCAGCAGGGTGCAGACCACCCCGATCAGCCGCTCGCCGATCGGCGCGAACAGGATCCTCAGCCGGGGGCGGGTGACCAGCTCCATCCGCCGGACGATCGGCGTCAGCCTACGGAACAATCCCCGCAGGTCGTCGCGCTTCAGGGGGTGGTCGACCAGCTTGCGCGGCAGCCACGGGATGTCGGAACCCCAGGCGATCTGGGGGGCCAGCAGCAAGATCGGCAGGCTGAGGATCGTCGACGAACCGGGGGGCAGGGGCAGGCAGTTCAGCAGGCCGAACACCAGCAGCATGGCCCCGAAGGCGCGGCTGTCGAACTGCTCCAGCATCTGGCCGACGGTCAGGACGGGACGTTCGTCCTCACCGAATCCTTCGATCACGTCGGACAGTTTCTCGATGGTCATGAGTCGCCTTCAGCCGCCTTCACGAAACGCGGAACACGGCTGTTCGGGAGCATGGCGTCAGGCGGTTTCCTTGATCAAGCGGCGCCGTTCGACCGACGAGGGGATCCGCAGCGCCTCGCGATACTTGGCCACCGTGCGGCGGGCGATGTCGACGCCGCCTTCCTTGAGGATCTCGACGATGCGGTCGTCGGAATGGACGTCGGCCTCGGTGCGCTCGGCCTCGACCAGGCCCTTGATCTTGTGGCGCACGCTGGCGGCCGAATGGGCCTCGCCGCCCTCGGTGGCCTGGATCGCCGAGGTGAAGAAGTACTTCAGCTCGAACACCCCGCGCGGGGTGGCGATGTACTTGTTGGAGGTCACCCGGCTGACGGTCGATTCGTGCATGCCGATGGCGTCGGCGACGGTCTTCAGGTTCAGCGGCCGCAGGTGCTCGACGCCATAGGCCAGGAAGCCGTCCTGCTGGCGGACGATCTCGCTGGAGACCTTCAGGATGGTCTTGGCCCGCTGGTCGAGGCTCTTGACCAGCCAGTTGGCGGTGGCGAAGCTGTCGGAGACGAAGGTCTTTTCCTGGTCGGTCCGCGCGCCCTTGCTGATCCGGGCGTGGTAGCGCTGGTCGACCAGCACCTTGGGCAGGGTGTCGGTGTTCAGCTCCACGTGCCACAGGCCGCCGGGCGTCTCGCGCACATGGACGTCCGGCACCAGGGTCTGGGGCGGGTCCGAGTGGAAGGCCGCGCCGGGGCGAGGGGTCAGGGCGCGGATCTCGGCGACCATCTCGCGCAGGTCCTCGTCGTCGACGCCGCAGGCCTTGCGCAGGGCGTTCATGTCGCGGCGGGCCAGCAGGTCCAGATTGTCCAGCAGGGCGGCCATGCAGGGGTCGTAGCGGTTGACGTCCTTCAGCTGCAGGGCCAGGCATTCGCGCACGTCGCGGGCCATGACGCCGGCCGGCTCGAAGCCTTGCAGCACGGTCAGGACGTCCTCGACGAAGGCCAGGCCGCAGCCCAGGCGCTCGGACACCTCCTCGAGGTCGGCCCGAAGGTAGCCGGTGTCGTCGACCGCGTCGATCAGCACCCCGGCCACCACGGTCTGGGCGGGCGACAGGCCGGCCACGGCCAGCTGTTCGGTCAGGTGCTCGATCAGGGTCGGGGGGCGCGACAGGGCGCCCTCGTAATGGTCGTCGCTTTCGAAATTGCCGCCGCCGCCGGTGCGCGACCAGTCGATCTGGCCGCCGGCCTGCTCGGCGCCGTGGTCGGCCCCGTCGCCGGTGGCGCGTTCGCCGGGCGAGACGTCGTCGGGCGTGGCGTCCATCTGGCCGCTGGCGGCGCTGTCGGACACCGCGTCCAGGCCGAGGTTCTCGGTGGGGCGCTCGGCGATCTCTTCGGGGGCGCGTTCGGTCTCGGCCGGGCCGTCGTCGCGCTGGAGCAGGGGATTGCGCTCGAGCTCGGCCTCGACGAAGGCGTCGAGCTCGAGGTTCGACAGTTGCAGGAGCTTGATCGCCTGCTGAAGCTGCGGCGTGATGACAAGGCCCTGGCCTTGCCGAAGCTCCAATCTGTGGCCGAGAGCCAATGCGCCCTCCTGGGCAAATCAACGAACCTGTTGATCGCCATTGAAGGGCAGTCTGGTTAACGGGGCGCGAACGCCAGCAAAAAGCGGGCCAGTGCGACACTCCGTCCGGAGAGACGGGCGTTTTTCTCTCCGCTGCCGTGTAAGGCTTTGGAAAATTTGGACTTAAGCTGTGCTGGAGCGAGCATGAAACGGCCCGCGCGTCGGGCCGAGGGGCGCGCGGGCCGTTAAATTCTGCCGGGCATGCGGCGCCGGGCGATTAAAAACTCGCCGCCGAACGCCTCAGCGTTCGTCGAAGCTGTCGCCCAGATAGACGCGGCGCACCTCGGGATTGTCGACGATCTCCTGGGGCGAGCCTTCGAACAGCACCTCGCCGGCGTGGATGATCGAGGCCCGGTCGACCATCTGCAGGGTCTCGCGAACATTGTGGTCGGTGATCAGGATGCCGATGCCGCGGTTCTTCAGGTAGCTGACCACTTCGCGGATGTCGGAGATCGCCAGCGGGTCGATGCCGGCGAACGGCTCGTCCAGCAGCATGAACGACGGCTCGCTGGCCAGGGCGCGGGCGATCTCCACCCGCCGCCGCTCGCCGCCCGACAGGGCCACGGCCGGCGACTTGCGGATGTGGGTGATGCGCAGCTCTTCGAGGATCTGCGTCACGTGCTCGCGCGCCCTGCGCTGGTCCTTCTGGCGCATCTCGACCACGGCCATGACGTTCTGTTCGACCGTCATGCCGCGGAAGATCGAGGCTTCCTGCGGCAGGTAGCCCACGCCCATGCGGGCGCGCTGGAACATCGGCTGGCTGGTGATGTCCTCGCCGTCCAGATAGATCGAGCCGTAGTCGGCGGCGACCAGGCCGGTGATCATGTAGAAGCAGGTGGTCTTGCCGGCGCCGTTGGGGCCCAGCAGGCCCGCGACCTCGCCGCGCTTGAGGCGCAGGGAGACGCTCTTGACGACGGGGCGATCGCCGAACGACTTGCCGATGGCGTCGACGAACAGGCCTTCGGAGGCCGCGTCGCGGTTGACGCCCAGGGATTGCATCGAAAACGCCATGAGGTCCTACGGCTTGCCGGCGGGCTTTTTGTCTTTGTCGGAGGGATAGAGCACCGCCCGCACACGCGTCTTGCCGCGACCCGTGGCGTTGGATTCCATCTTCACGTCGTTGGTCTTGGTCTTGATCGTCATGCGGTCGCCGCGCGCCACGTCCTGGCCCTGGACGGCCACGACGTCGCCGGTCACCACGATGGTGTCGTTGTCATAGGTGTAGACGGCGTGGTCGCCGCGCACGGTCTGCTCGGGCGTCACGTAGAAGACGTTGCCGTCGGCCTCGACGCGGTCGACGTCGCCGCAGTCGTTGTTGCCGGTGGGCGAGGAGGTCTTGCCCGGCGTCTTGCGGCGATTGTAGACGGTCATGGTCGCCGCCCGCATGCGGGCCTTGTCCTGCAACACCTCGACCGCGCCGCGGAAGATGGTCTTGCACTGGCTGTTGATGACCTCCTGCTCGTCGGCGGAGATGTCCACCGGCGCGCTGGAATTGTTGCCGCCGGCGGCGGCCGTCTGGGCCATCGCCGCGCCCCCGAAGCCCACCAGGAGGGCCGGGCCGCTCAACAGGCTGAGGGCGATCGCCGTCGGCGCCATCCATCGATTCATCAACCAGGTCCTCATGTCTATTCGGGAGCCGTCCCTTGTTCCGGGACCGCTTGGCCCGTCTTCCGGTCGATCCGAGTCTTGACGCCGCCCCGGAAGATGATGCGGTCGCCCTTGTCATATACGGAGTAGGCGTTGGATTGCACCTGTCCAGTGGGACCTTCGCCTTGCAGCTCGGTTTCGCCGGTGGTGTTGCCGTTGCGGGTGTCGACCATGGCCTCGTCCGAGGCGAAGCGATAGCCGGCCCCGTCGTCCATGCGGACATTGCCGTAAAGCTGCAGCTTCAGGGTGTCTTCGCGATAGACGCCGCGGTCGGCGGTCGAGCGGGTGGGGGCGGGGCTGCCCACGCCCAGGGTCAGGGTCGGGGCGTCCAGGAACACCCGCTTGAGATCGTTCTCGTCGCGCACCGCCGAGCGGGCGGTGATGATGAACGGCCGCCCGTCGCTGGACTGGCCGTAGAAGCGCGGCGTGATCATCCGGATCTGCGTCTTGCCCTCGGACGGCCGGCGGTCGCCGGCGGTGAACGATCGCCAGGCCACCTGGCCGCCGACCGTCGCCAGGATGGCGACCATCGCGATCGGCAGGACCACGCGGGCCAGGCGGACGCGACGCGAGCGACGGCGCCAGCGGCGCAAGTCCCGCCTGTATCCCGCCCGATCCGCCTCCAGGGTGGTCATGCCTCCGGCCTTCAGCTGTGCGCGAAGATGTCGACGTCTTCCCAGCCGGCCAGGTCGAGGGCCGCGCGATGGGGAAGATAGTCGAAGGCGGCCCTCGCCAGGTCCATGCGGCCCTCGCGGACCAGCATGGCGTCCAGGCGCTCGCGCAGGGCATGCAGGTGCAGCACGTCGGAGGCCGCGTAGGCGACCTGTTCGGGCGACAGGGTCTGCGCGCCCCAGTCCGAGCTCTGCTGGACCTTCGACAGCTCGACGCCGACCAGTTCGCGCGTCACGTCCTTCAGGCCGTGGCGGTCGGTATAGGTGCGGGCCAGCTTGCTGGCGATCTTGGTGCAGTACACGGGCGCCGTCATGACGCCCAGATGCAACAGGAACATGGCGATATCGAAGCGGCCGAAGTGAAAAAGCTTCACCACGGTCGGATCGGTCAGCAGGCGCTTGAGGTTGGGCGCGTCGTAGGTCGAGCGGTCCAGGCGCACCACGTGGGCGTCGCCGTCGCCCGCCGACAGCTGGACCACGCACAGCGGGTCGCGGCCCAGGCGCAGGCCCATGGTCTCGGAATCGATGGCGACCGCGGTCGCGCCGGCGAAAGCGCCGTCCGGAAGGTCGCCTTCATGCAGAAAGTTGGCCAAGTCTCTTCGTCTCCGCGCCTCGGTCTCGTCGCACGGGACGTTGCGAATTCCGACACGCCTGAAAATAGGGCGCCGACACTATAGGCCGGATGAACAGGATATCTATCCGCTGGTCACGGCCATCGCCAGCCCTTGGTTGAGCTTGCCGAGCTTTCAATGTCCGGAAATTTTCGGAAGCCGGGCCGAGGCCTGGAAACTTTCGGCGCCACCCCGACCTTCTTTCGAAGGTTGGTAGGGGGTGGTGCCCAGGAGAGGACTCGAACCTCCACGACCTTTCAGTCACTGGCACCTGAAGCCAGCGCGTCTACCAATTCCGCCACCTGGGCCTGCGAAGCAATCCGTGGATCGCCGCGAGGCCGGGACGTTTATGCAAAGGTTTTGACCGCGTCAATCGCTTAGTTGCGCATTTCGTTGCGATTGGGCTCGCGGTCGTCTATCCCCCGGCTCACGGGTTTAGGACGAGGTTGATTATGCAAGGTCTGGTCACGGTGTTCGGCGGCTCCGGCTTCGTCGGCGGCCAGGTCGTACGGGCGCTCGCCAAGGCGGGCCATCGCGTGCGGGTCGCGGTGCGCAATCCCAACCTGGCCTATCGCATGCGAATGCTGGGCGACGTGGGCCAGATCGAGGTGGTGCAGGCCAATGTCCGCAACGTCCCGTCGGTGGCGCGCGCGGTCGACGGCGCCGAGGCGGTGGTCAACCTGGTCGGGGTCCTGTGGGAAAGCGGCCGGCAGACCTTCCAGACCCTGCACGTGATGGGCGCCAAGACGGTCGCCGAGCAGGCCCGGGCCGCCGGCGCCAAGCGCCTGGTCCAGGTCTCGGCCCTCGGCGCGGACCTGGAGTCGTCCTCGAAGTACCAGCGCACCAAGGCCCAGGGCGAGGCGGCCGTCCGCGCGGCCTTCCCGGGCGCGGTGGTGATCCGCCCGTCGGTCATGTTCGGGGCCGAGGACAAGTTCTTCAACAAGTTCGGCCAGATGGCCGCCCTGTTCCCCGCCCTGCCGCTGATCGGCGGCGGCGAGACGAAGTTCCAGCCGGTCTATGTCGGCGACGTGGCCCAGGTGGTGGCCAAGGCCGTCGTCAGCCCGGCCGCCGAGGGCCTGACCTACGAGCTGGGCGGCCCGGCCGTCTACAGCTTCAAGGCGCTGATGGAGCTGATCCTGCGCGAGACCGGCCGCAACCGCGTGCTGGCCCCGATCCCGTTCTTCGCGGCCGGCCTGATCGGCAAGGTCGGCGACCTGTCGCCGATCAACCCGCCGCTGACCTCCGACCAGGTCGAGACGCTGAAGACCGACAATGTCGCCGACAACGGCCTGCCGGGCCTGGCCGAGGCCGGCGTCGTCCCGACCGCGGTCGAGGCCGTGGTCCCGTCCTACCTCTACCGCTACCGGAAGGGCGGCCAGTACGCCGAGGTCCCGGCGGGGGCGTTCTGATTTCCCTTTTCCTTCTCCCCTTGCGGGAGAAGGTGGCGGCGTAGCCGCCGGATGAGGGGTCTCCCAAAAGCAAAAGCCGCGTCCGGTCTTGCGACTGGGCGCGGCTTTGTCGTTCGTCGACCCCTCACCCGACCCGCTACGCGGGCCACCCTCTCCCGCAAGGGGAGAGGGACCAGGATCAGCGCGGCATGTAGATCAGGCCCAGGCCGACCACCCCCACCACGATCCGCCACCAGGCGAACGGGGTGAAGCCGCGCTTGCCGATGAAGGCGATCATGGTCTTGACCACCACCAGGCCCGACAGGAACGAGACCACGAAGCCGACGGCGATCGTGCCGGCGTGGCTGGGGTCGATGTCCTTGTAGCTCTTGAGCAGGTCCAGGGCGAAGGCCCCGACCATGATCGGGATGGCCATGAAGAAGCTGAACTCGGCCGCGGCCTTGCGCTCGACCCCCAGCAGCATGGAGCCGACGATGGTCGAGCCCGAGCGCGACACGCCGGGCAGCAGCGACAGGCACTGGAACAGGCCGATCAGGAAGGCCGTCTTCAGGCTCAGCGCCATGCCGTCCTCCTCGCGCACCGGCAGATCGGAGCGGTCGACCCACAGCAGCAGGAACCCGCCGAGGATCAGCGACACGCAGATCACCTGCGGCAGCCAGGGGTTCTCGAAGAAGTGCTTGATCACCCCATGCAGCAGCAGGCCGGCGGCGAAGGCCGGGATGCAGCCGATGATCACGCTCAGGGCGAAGCGGCGGGCTTCCGGCTTGCTCGGCAGGTCGACCACCACCTGCCACAGGCGCTGGAAATAGACCGCGACCACGGCCAGCACCGCGCCCAGCTGGATCAGGACGATGAACGTGTCCCAGGTCGGGTCGGTCAGGCCCAGGGCGATCTTGGTCAGCAGCAGGTGCCCGGTCGAGGACACGGGAATGAACTCGGTCAGGCCCTCGACCAGGCCCAGCACGATCGCGATCAGCCAATCCGGCATCGTCAGTCCTCTCAAGGGCCGGGCCTCCGGGCGCTCGGCCGTACAAAAGCCCGGCCGGGCCGTGCGCCTGGCGGGTAAACAGCGGGTTTATCCGCGTGGCCGCGCCGCGGAACCGCGGAGACGACCCCGACGGTCCCTCAAGGCCGTCCTGCCCCGATTTCGTGTCGATCGTTCGTCCGCCCGGCCGGGCCCGCCTGAAAAGCGGGCGACGGCGGGCCCGGGGCGCGGGCGCGTCAGATTTCCTGGTTGTACTTGCCGACCCGGTCGCCCAGGCGCGGCTTGACCTCCTGGCGGAACAGGGCCCGCATGTCGTCCTCCGACCGCGTGCTCTCGACCACCACCACGATCTCGGGCTTGTTGGACGAGGCCCGGACCAGCACCCACGAGCCGTCCTCCAGGTGCACGCGCACGCCGTTGACGGTGATCACCTCGGTGATCCTGCGGCCCAGGATCGAGCCGCCGGCGGCGAACAGGTCCTCGTATTCCTTCACCACGTCGGCGACGACGCCGTACTTCACCTCGTCGCCGCAGTGTGGGCTCATGGTCAGGGAGGTGAAGGCCACGGGCAGGGCCTTGCGCATGTCCGACAGCTTCACGCCCGGATTGCGGTCCAGCATGGCCAGGACGGCCGCCGCCGCGGTCAGGCCGCAGTCGTAGCCGTAGCCCAGGTCGCCGTTCATGAAGAAGTGGCCGCTCTTCTCGAAGCCGGCCAGGGCGCCCAGCTCGGCGCTCTTGCGCTTGATGTAGCTGTGGCCGGTCTTCCAGTAGACCACCTTGCAGCCGTGGGCGGCCAGGATCGGGTCGGTGGCGTAGAGGCCGGTCGACTTGACGTCGACCACGAAGGTCGCGCCCGGGTTCAGCGGGGCCAGGTCGCGGGCCAGCATCAGGCCGATCTTGTCGGCGAAGATCTCCTCGCCCTCGTCGTCGACCACGCCGCAGCGGTCGCCGTCGCCGTCGAAGCCGAAGGCCAGGTCGGCGCCATGCTCGCGGACGGCCTTGGCCATCGCGTGCAGCATCTCGGCGTCCTCGGGGTTCGGGTTGTACTTGGGGAAGGTGTAGTCGAGGTCCGTGTCCATGCCGATGACGTCCGAGACGCCCATCCGTTGCAGGCCCTCGACGGCGAAGGCGCCGGCCGTGCCGTTGCCGCAGGCGGCGATCACCTTCAGCGGCCGGGTGATCTGGGCGCGCTTGGCGACGTCGGCGATGTAGCGCTCGGCCTGGCCCGCGACGCGGATCAGCTTGCCGCCGTCGCGCTCGACGAAGGCGCCGGAGAGCACGATCTCCTTCAGCCGGCCCATCTCGTCGGGGCCGAAGGTCAGGGGCTTCTGGGCGCCCATCTTCACCCCGGTCCAGCCGTTCTCGTTATGGCTGGCGGTGACCATGGCCACGCAGGGGACGTCCAGGTCGAACTGGGCGAAATAGGCGGTGGGCGACAGGGCCAGGCCGATGTCGTGCACCTCGCAGCCGGCGGACAGCAGGCCCAGGGTCAGGGCTTGCTTGATCGACAGCGAATAGCCGCGGAAGTCGTGGCCGACCACGATCCGCGACTGGCCCAGCTCGTGGATGTAGGTCCCCAGGCCCAGGCCCAGGGCCTGCACGCCCAGCAGGTTGATCTCCGGCCCGAACAGCCACCGCGCGTCGTACTCCCGGAAGCCCGTGGCCTTGACCAGGGGTTCGTTCTCATAGGCGGCGGTGTTGGGAACGAGATCGGCGCGGGGCTTGGAGAACATCAATCACAATTTCGGTTGTTGAGAGGGCGGGGCGGTGGCGTCGCGGCGGGCGCGGTCCGCGGGACTCGCGCCGTTTCGCCAAGAGCAAGGCTTGGACCGAAGTCCCGGCATGATTATCCGGAGCTTGTGACGATTTGCCAGGTCTCCCGGAGGGCGCGAGCGCGGGGCTCGGCCGGTGCGGCGCGAAGGCGTTGTTGTTAGAGCGGCCGCCCGCGCAAGGCAATGCGGCCGCGCGGGCCGAAGGCGTCATGGTTCCAGTCGGAGTCGCGATTTCAGGACTGTTTCCGACTATAGTCTAGAAAATAGACCAATATAAGGGCCTTCTGCGAGTCTCTCGCAATAACCCCACCTGGCTCACGGATATATTTGTCTACATTTTTGACTTATGCATTCTTCTTGCCACCAAGAATCCGTATGAGGCCCGCGCACGCAAATTTTTCCCCGGAAGCGGGGACGAGGGAAGTCGCATGGCCGAGCGCATGCTGAAATTCACGACCGTCGCCCGCACGACGCCCGAAAAGCGGGCGGCGGGCGAGCGCAATGGCGACTTCCACGAGATCTACGCCGACTTCATCGATGCGAAGGCCTCCGAGCAGGCCTCGCGTTGTTCGCAATGCGGCGTGCCGTTCTGCCAGACCCACTGTCCGCTGCACAACAACATCCCCGACTGGCTGCGGATGACCGCCGAGGGCCGGCTGGAAGAGGCCTACCAGCTGTCGCAGGCGACCAACTCCATGCCGGAGGTCTGCGGTAGAATCTGCCCCCAGGACCGGTTGTGCGAAGGCAATTGCGTCATCGAGCAGTCGGGCCACGGCACCGTGACCATCGGCTCGGTCGAGCGCTACCTGACCGACAGGGCCTGGGAGATGGGCTGGGTGAAGCCGCTGGTCGCCAAGGCCGACCGCGGCCAGTCGGTGGGGATCATCGGCGCCGGCCCGGCCGGCCTGGCCGCCGCCGAGAAGCTGCGCGAGGAAGGCTACGCCGTCACCGTCTACGACCGCCACGACCGGCCCGGCGGCCTGCTGATCTACGGCATTCCCGGCTTCAAGCTGGAAAAGGACGTGGTCGAGCGCCGCACCGGGCGCCTGGCCGACGGCGGGGTCATCTTCAAGCTGGGCTTCGAGGTCGGCCGCGACGCCACCCTGCAACAGCTGCGCGACCAGCATGACGCGGTGCTGATCGCCGTCGGCGTCTATGCCGCGCGCGACCTGGTGGCGCCGGGCGCGGGCTCACAGGGCGTGGTGCCGGCGCTGGACTACCTGATCGCCTCCAACAAGAAGACGCTGGGCGACGATGTCCCGGACTTCGACAGCGGCGTGCTGAACGCCGAGGGCAAGGACGTGGTCGTGGTCGGCGGCGGAGACACCGCCATGGACTGCGTGCGCACAGCCATCCGCCAGGGCGCCACCTCGGTCACCTGCCTCTATCGCCGCGACAAGGCCAACATGCCCGGCTCGCTGCGCGAAGTGGCCAATGCCGAGGAGGAGGGCGTCACCTTCGAATGGCTGGCCGCCCCGCGGGCCGTCATGGGCGAGGCCTCGGGCGTCACCGGCGTGCGGGCCGTCCGCATGCGCCTGGGGGCCCCGGACGCCTCGGGCCGCCAGACCCCGGAAGAGATCGAGGGGGGCGACTTCGATCGTCCGGCCCAGCTGGTGGTCAAGGCCCTGGGCTTCGAGCCCGAGAACCTGCCGGAAGCCTGGTCGGCGCCCGACCTGAAGACCACGCGCTGGGGCACGGTCAAGGCCGATGTCCGCCACCAGATGACCAATCTGGACGGCGTGTTCGCGGCCGGCGACATCGTGCGCGGCGCCTCCCTGGTGGTCTGGGCGATCAAGGACGGCCGCGACGCCGCCGACGCCATGCACCGCTACCTGATGACCAAGGCCTCCGCGATTTCGATCGCGGCCGAGTAAGTGCGGCTGATTTCCTCGTCCTTCGACAAGCTCAGGATGAGGAAATCAGACTGCCAGTGACGCTTCAGTAGCCCTCATCCTGAGCTTGTCGAAGGACGAGGGCGGACCAAAGACACCCTTCTGGGAGGCCGCCATGGCCCAAGACATCGACCTCTATCTGAAGAACCGCCAGGCCCTGATCGACGGCCACGCCTACGACCCCTCGACCGAGCGCGACGCGTGCGGCGTGGGCCTGGTCTGCGCCATCGACGGCCAGCCGCGCCGCGAGGTCGTCGAACTGGCGATCAAGGCCCTCAAGGCCCTGTGGCACCGGGGCGCGGTCGACGCCGACGGCAAGACCGGCGACGGGGCCGGCGTGCTGGTCAGCGTCCCGCAGGACTTCTTCGTCGACCAGGTGCGCCGTACCGGCCACGCCCTGCGCCAGGGTCCGGTCGCCGTCGGCCAGATCTTCCTGCCGCGCACCGACCTGGGCGCCCAGGAGGCCTGCCGCACGATCGTGGAAGCGGAAGCCCTGCGCTTCGGCTTCTACATCTATGGCTGGCGCCAGGTGCCGGTCGACACCTCGGTGATCGGCGAGAAGGCCAACGCCACGCGTCCCGAGATCGAGCAGATCATGCTGGCCGCCCCGGCCGGCCTGGAGGGCGAGGCGCTGGAGCGCGCCCTGTTCCTGTGCCGCAAGCGCATCGAAAAGCGTGTCCACGCCCAGAACATCAGCGACTTCTACATCTGCTCGTTCTCGGCCAAGTCCCTGATCTACAAGGGCATGTTCCTGGCCGAGCACATCGACGAGTTCTATCCCGACCTCAAGGACGAGCGCTTCGCCGCGGCGGTGGCGATCTTCCACCAGCGCTATTCGACCAACACCTTCCCGCAATGGCGCCTGGCCCAGCCGTTCCGGATGCTGGCCCACAATGGTGAGATCAACACCATCAAGGGCAACATCAACTGGATGAAGTCCCACGAGATCAAGATGGCGGCCGACGCCTTCGGCGAGTTCGGGGACGACGTGAAGCCGGTGATCCAGCCGGGCGGGTCGGACTCGGCCAACCTGGACAACACCTTCGAGGTGCTGGTTCGGGCCGGCCGCGACGCGCCGATGGCCAAGACCCTGCTGGTCCCCGAGGCCAACGGCCCGCACATGAAGGCCTCGCACAAGGCCCTCTACAGCTATTGCAACGCGGTGATGGAGCCGTGGGACGGCCCGGCCGCCCTGTGCGCCACCGACGGCCGCTGGGTCGTGGCCGGCAAGGACCGCTCGGGCCTGCGCCCGCTGCGCGTGGCCTATACCGACGACGGCCTGGTGATCATGGGCTCGGAAGCGGGCATGTGCGGCGTCGAGGAAAGCCGCATCACCCGCAAGCTGGCGATCTCGCCGGGCCGGATGATCGCCATCGACCTGGGCGAGGGCAAGCTCTACGGCGAGGACGCCATCATCGACGAGCTGGCCGGCCGCCACCCCTATACCGAGTGGCTGGGCAACATGGTCGATCTCGAAAAGGAGATCGGCCCCGGCCCCGAGCCGCGCAAGTACGGCCGCGAGGAGCTGATCCGCCGCCAGGCGGCCGCCGGTTTCAGCCTCGAGGACCTGGAAATGGTCCTGGCCCCGATGGTCGAGGAGGGCAAGGAAGCCGTCGGCTCGATGGGCGACGACGCGCCGCTGGCCGTGCTGTCGGAAAAGTACCGGCCGCTCAGCCACTTCTTCCGCCAGAACTTCAGCCAGGTGACCAACCCGCCGATCGACCCCCTGCGGGAGACCGGCGTGATGAGTCTGAAGACCCGGTTTAAGAACCTGGGCAACATCCTGGCCCAGGACGCCGCCCAGGCGGACGTCTACGTGCTGGAAAGCCCGGTCCTGACCACCGGCATGTACGAGCGCATCCACGGCCTTCTGGGCCAGAAGAATGTCGCCGTCATCGACTGCACCATGCCGCTGCCCGCCCCGGAAGCCCGTCCGGGCGACGCCCTGCGCGCCAATCTGGACCGCATCCGGGCCGAGGCCGAGGACGCGGTGCTGCGCGGCTGCGGCGCCATCGTCCTGACCGACGAGGGATCGCAGGCCGACCGCGTGGCCCTGCCGATGATCCTGGCCACCGGCGGCGTTCACGCCCACCTGGTCAACAAGGGCCTGCGGTCGTACGTCTCGATCATCGTCCGCTCGGCCGAGTGCCTGGACACCCACTATTTCGCGGTGCTGGTCGGGGTCGGGGCCACGGCGGTCAACGCCTACCTGGCCCAGGAAAGCTTCCAGGACCGCCTGGAGCGCGGCCTGGTCGGCGACAAGTCGCTGCGTGACGTCTGCATCAACTTCAAGACGGCCATCGAGGGCGGCCTGCTGAAGATCATCTCCAAGATGGGCATCAGCGTCATCTCCTCGTACCGCGGCGGCTACAACTTCGAAGCCGTCGGCCTGTCGCGCGCCCTGGCCGCCGAGTTCTTCCCCGGCATGCCCTCGCGCATCTCGGGCATCGGCCTGGCGGGCCTGGAGAGCAAGGCGGTCGAGCTGCACCGCAAGGCCTGGGGCGAGCCGGCCGTGACCCTGCCGGTCGGCGGCCTCTACAAGCTGCGCCGCTCGGGCGAGGCCCACGCCTTCGAGGCGCGGCTGATCCACACCCTGCAGAGCGCCTGCGACACCGGCGATTTCGAGCTGTACCGCCGCTGGTCCAACGGCCTGCGCACCCAGAAGCCGATCCAGCTGCGCGACCTGCTGGACTGGCGCTCGGACCGCAACCCGATCTCGACCGACGACGTCGAGAGCGTCAACGAGATCCGCAAGCGCTTCGTCACGCCGGGCATGAGCCTGGGCGCCCTGGGCCCCGAGGCGCACGGCGTGCTGAACATCGCCATGAACCGGATCGGCGCCAAGTCGGTGTCGGGGGAGGGCGGCGAGGACTCCGCGCGCTACAAGCCCCTGCCGAACGGCGACAACCCCAACAGCGCCATCAAGCAGGTGGCCTCGGGGCGGTTTGGCGTCACCGCCGAATATCTGAACCAGTGCCGCGAGATCGAGATCAAGGTCGCCCAGGGCGCCAAGCCCGGCGAGGGCGGCCAGCTGCCCGGCTTCAAGGTCACCGAGATGATCGCGCGGCTCCGCCACGCCACGCCCGGCGTGATGCTGATCAGCCCGCCGCCGCACCACGACATCTATTCGATCGAGGACCTGGCCCAGCTCATCTATGACCTCAAGCAGATCAACCCGATCGCCCGGGTCACGGTGAAGCTGGTGGCCGCCACCGGCATCGGCGCCATTGCGGCCGGCGTCGCCAAGGCCAAGGCCGACGTCATCCTGGTGGCCGGCAATGTCGGCGGCACCGGCGCGTCCTCGCAGACCTCGGTCAAGTACGCCGGCGGCCCGTGGGAGATGGGCCTGTCGGAAGCCAACCAGGTGCTGACCTTGAACAACCTGCGCCACTCGGTGGTGCTGCGCACGGACGGCGGCATCCGCACCGGCCGCGACGTGGTGATCGCCGCCATGCTGGGGGCCGAGGAGTTCGGCATCGGCACCGCGTCCCTGGTGGCCATGGGCTGCATCATGGTCCGCCAGTGCCATTCCAACACCTGCCCGGTGGGGGTCTGCACCCAGGACGAGGCCCTGCGCGCCAAGTTCACCGGCACGCCGGAAAAGGTCATCAACCTGTTCAGCTTCGTGGCCGAGGAAGTCCGCGAGATCCTGGCGGGCCTGGGCTTCCGATCCTTGCAGGAGATCGTCGGCCGCACCGACCTGCTGGCCCAGGTCAGCCGCGGCGGCGAGCACCTGGACGACCTGGACCTGAACCCGCTGCTGGTCCGCGCCGATCCCGGCCAGAACAAGCCGTACTGCACCGTCGAGGGCGGCCGCAACGCCGTGCCCGACACCCTGGACGCCCAGATCGTCCGCGACGCGGCGCCCCTGCTGGAGCGCGGCGAGAAGATGCAGCTGACCTACACGGTCCGCAGCACCGCCCGGTCGATCGGCTCGCGCACCTCCAGCCACATCGTGCGCAAGTTCGGCATGAAGGGCCTGCCCGCCGGCCACCTGACCGTCCAGCTCAAGGGCTCGGCCGGCCAGAGCCTGGGGGCCTTCGCGGTCCAGGGCCTGCGCATCGAGCTGACCGGCGAGGCCAACGACTATGTCGGCAAGGGCCTGTCGGGGGCGACGATCGTGATCAAGCCGGCCCGCGGCCTGGCCGCGCCGGAGACCAACACCCTGATCGGCAACACCGTGCTGTTCGGGGCCACCTCGGGTCGGATGTTCGCGGCCGGCCAGGCCGGCGAGCGCTTCGCGGTCCGCAACTCCGGCGCCACCACGGTGGTCGAGGGCTGCGGGGCCAACGGCTGCGAGTACATGACCGGCGGCCAGGTGGTGATCCTGGGCCCGACGGGCGGCAACTTCGGAGCCGGCATGACCGGCGGCATGGCCTTCGTCCTGGACCAGCACGGCCGGTTCGAGAACCTGGTCAATCCGGAGAGCATCCTGGTCCAGCGCCTGGCCTCGCCCTACTGGGAAGGCGTGCTGCGCTCGCTGGTGGCCGAACACGCCCGCGAGACGGACTCGGCCTTCGCCGAGAGCCTGCTGCGCGACTGGGACCGGGTGCGCGATCTGTTCTGGCAGGTCTGCCCCAAGGAGATGGTCTCGCGTCTGCCCCAGCCCCTGGCGGCGGAAGAGGCGGTTCACGAGCGGGCCTAGCGTCACCGCTCGGATGAGTTAGCATGAGCGTCTCAACCGGGGCGGCTCATGCTTTCTTCCCTTATGGTGCTAGCCACGATGGCGGTGGTCCAGGCTGGTCCGACGCCGGCCTGGCAGGACGATCCTCGCGATCCGCGGATGATCGGCCCGTGGCGCCTGTCCTGCCGCCGCGACGGTAATCTCTCCGGCTGGAACCCTGTCGAGGCCTGCGGCGCCAACGCCGAAGTCGGCAAGGTTCGACTGATCATCGCCCGGTCCGCGACCGAGGCGCGCACCGATTTCGTCGTCGACGGCTGTTTCTCGCGAGCGGGCCTGGTGGATATCCCGCTTGCGGCCTTGGACAGGCCGGGCCCGGCCCGTGTCCGGATCGTCCGGAACGCCCTGCGACGGACCATAAGGGCGTCGGTCGATCATTGCTCGGCCGGTTCGGCGCTCGAGGCCTTCGTCATCAGCGACGGAGACATCGCGGCGATCCTGGAGGGCAGCGACGGCCTCAAGGACCTCAACCGACCGGGCGCCTAACCCGCCGTCGCCGGCTTGGGCCCGATGTACCGCGCCCTTGGCCGGATCAGCTTGCCCGTCTGCAGCTGCTCGATCGCGTGGGCGTGCCAGCCGGCCATGCGGCCGACCGCGAACAGGCTGAACGGCGCATCGACGGGCAGGGATAGGGTCCGGGCCATGGCCACCAGGGCGAAGTCGATGTTCGGCGCTTGGCCGGTGGCGGCCTCGGTCTCCGCGCGCAGTTGCGCCATCGCGGCCGGGACCTTGAAGGCGTCCAGCAGGGCCGCCGCGCGCGGGTCGCCGTCCGGATAGAGCGGGTGGCCGAAGCCGGGCATGGCCGAGCCCTGGGCCAGGCGTTCGGCCACCGCCCGGGCCGGCCCGCGCCGCTCCGCCTCGTCGACGAACGTCTCCACCCGCGCCGCCATGCCCCCATGCAGGGGCCCCGACAGCGCCGTCAGCCCGGCCAGGGACGCCGCCGCCAGCGAGGCCCCGGTCGAGGCGGCGACCCGCACCGCGAAGGTCGAGGCGTTCAGCTCGTGGTCGGCCAGCAGCACCAGGGCCCGGCGGATCAGGTCGGCGCCGGCGGCGTCCAGAGCCCAGGCGTCGGCCAGTCGCCGATGGATCGGCCCGTCGCCAATCGACCCGGCCACGGCGTCGGCGGCGGCCTCCAGCAGGCCGGCCGCCTCCATGGCCAGGGCCAGGGGCGCGCGGCCCCGGGCCGGCGGATCGGTTCCCGCGCGGGCCGCCAGGGTGGAGAACAGCCGGGCGCGCGGCGTCTCGCCCTTCTTCGGCTTCTTCGGCTCCGGCCCGGTCAATGGCGCGCCGTGGCCGCCGCGCAGCAGGCGGGCGACCTGCTCCAGGCTGTGCATGCGGGCCAACTCCGCGGCGTCCTGGCCGCGATAATAGAGGCGACCCTCGAGGATCGTGGTGATCGCCGAGGGCAGCACCGGTTCACCCCAGGCGATGGCCTCCGCCGCCACGTCGGCGGCTCGCCGTCCGCGCGCCTTCTTCGCCGCCAGCGCCGCGACGTCGGAGGCGCGGTACAGGCTGCGGCGCGGATCGTCGGGGTGGGCGGTCGCGCCCACCCGGCCCCGACTGACATAGGCGTACAGCGTCTGGGCCCGCACGCCGAGCGCCGCCATCGCCTGTTCCGCGTCGATCCATTCGGCCATTCACATTGATTATATTGATCAAGATTGACGATCAAGTCCTGGAGGCGTGGATTGGCGGCCGAAAGGAGACCTGATCCATGTCACAAGGTCTTTCCGCCCCGGCCGCCGAAGGCCTGGAGGGCGTTGTCGCCGCCCGCACCGTGCTGTCCGACGTCGACGGCCTGGCCGGCCGCCTGACCATCCGGGGCTACGCCGTCGAGGACCTGGCCCACCGCGCCGGGTTCGAGGACGTCGCCCACCTGCTGCTGGACGGCTTCTTCGACGGCATGCCGTCGGACCTGGCCCCGGCCCTGGGCGCGGCCCGGGTCCGCGCCTTCGCCGAGCTCGCCGCCCTGGACGAGGGCCTGGCCGGGCGCGATCCCGTCGAGGCCGTCCGCGCCCTGATCGCCCGCCTGCCGGACGGCGACGGCCTCGACACGGCCCTGCTGCTGATCGCCGCCCCGGCGGTCTTCACGCCCGCCGTGCTGCGCGTCGCGGCCGGCCGGTCGCCGGTCGCCCCGGATCCCGCCCTGTCGCACGCCGCCGACATGTTGCGGATGGCGCGCGGCGTTCCGGCCACGGACGGCGAGGCCCGAGCGCTGGACGCCTATCTGGTCACGGTCTGCGATCACGGCCTGAACGCCTCGACCTTCGCCGCGCGAGTGGTGGCCTCCACCCGCGCCGGCCTGACCTCGGCGGTGCTGGCCGGGATCTCGGCCCTCAAGGGCCCGCTGCACGGCGGCGCGCCGGGCCCGGTGATCGAGATGCTGGACGCCATCGGGACGCCCGACAACGCCCAGGCCTGGCTCCTGGCGGCCCTGGCGCGCGGCGATCGGCTGATGGGCTTCGGGCACCGCATCTACCGGGTCCGCGACCCCCGCGCCGACGCCCTGAAAGCCGCGATCCGCCAGCTGGCCCAGACCTCGAACACCGTGCCCGGCCGCCTGGCCTTCGCCGAGGCGGTGGAGCAGGCCGCCCTGCGGATCCTGCGTGACCACAAGCCCGACCGGCCGCTGGAGACCAATGTCGAGTTCTACACCGCCCTGCTGCTGGAGGCCCTGGGCCTGCCGCCGGCCAGTTTCACCTGCGTGTTCGCCATGGGCCGCACGGCCGGCTGGATCGCCCACGCGCGGGAACAGCTGGCCACCGGCAAGCTGGTGCGCCCGCAGTCGGTCTATGTGGGGCCGAGGACCAAGGCGGCGGCCTAGCGGGCTCGCGGCTTGAGGTGGGGACACACACTCATTCCACAGCGTGGGCCAGTCTTGCGCGGCCTTGCCATGAGTGTGTGTCCCCGTCTTTGCCCTTGCGAACCTCTCGCGCGAGTCGTTCTCGCTGGGGCCGCATCGCGGCGCTTGCTACACAGGCGGCATGTCCGCCCCCGCCTTGACCCCCGCAGAGTCCCTGGTGCTCACCCGTCGCGTGACCACCTTGTCGGTGGGCGTGGCGGCGATCCTGATCGTGATCAAGGGCGCCGCCTGGCTGATGGGACATTCGGTGGCCATGCTGGCCTCGCTGGCCGACAGCGGCCTGGACCTGATCGCCTCGCTGATCACCTTCTACGCCGTGCGCTACGCCGCCGAGCCGCCCGACGCGGAACACCGCTTCGGCCACGGCAAGGCCGAGGCCTTCGCCAGCCTGACCCAGGGCGGACTGGTGTTCGCCTCCGCGGCCCTGATCGGCCAGGAGGCCGTCCGCGCCTTCGCCCGCGCCGAGCCGCCCGAGCATGGCGCCCTGGGCGTCGGCGTCATGGCCGCCTCGATCGTCCTGACCCTGATGCTGATCCGGGCCCAGACCGAGGTGACCCGGCGGACGCGCTCGGTGGCGGTGTCGGGCGATCGCGCCCACTACGCCGCCGACCTGGCCTCGAACGCCGTGTCGCTGGTCGGCGTCGGCGCGGCCAGCCTGCTGCACCTGGCCTGGGTGGACGCCGCCGCCGGCCTGGCCGTGGCCCTGTGGCTGCTGTGGGGCGCGATCGGCGTGTTCCGCGAGGCGGCCCACCAGCTGATGGATCACGAACTGCCTCTGGAGGACCGCGAGAAGATCATCACCCTGCTGACCGCCGATCCGCGCGTGCTCGGCGTCCACCAGGTGCGCACGCGGGCCTCGGGACCCTACATGCACGTCCAGGCCCACATGGACCTGGATCCGACCCTGGTCCTGAGCGTCGCCCACGCGGTGATGGTGGCGGCCGAGAACCGCGTCCTGGAGGCCTTTCCGGCCGCCGACATCCTGCTTCACCCCGATCCGCGCGGCGTGGCCGAGCCGCATGGCGGGGCGTTCGGCGAGGTCCCGCCGCGCTGAGCGCGCATCGCCGGGCTTGCCGACCGCGTCCGGCGGGGCCAAATGGCGCTTTCCGCAGAGACGACGAGCGACCCACCCGATGGACGACACCCTGGCCAAGCTGCCGCGAGCCTTCGCGGGCGCCACCGTGCTGGTGCTGGGCGACGTGATGCTGGACCGCTTCGTCTACGGGGCCGTCGACCGCATCTCGCCCGAGGCGCCGGTGCCGGTGATCGCCGTCGAGCGCGAGACGGTGATGCTGGGCGGGGCCGGCAACGTGGCCCGCAACGTCGCGGCCCTGGGCGGCCGGGCGGTGCTGGTGGGCGTGGTCGGCGACGACGACGCCGGCCGGGTGCTGACCGGCCTGATCGACCGCGAGGCCAGCCTCGACTCGGCCCTGATCGTCGACGCCCGCCGCCGCACCACCGAGAAGACCCGCTACATCTCCGGCTCGCACCAGATGCTGCGCGCCGACCGCGAGGACCGGGGCGAGGCCGACGGCCAGGCCCTGCTGGCGGCGTTCAACGCCCACCTGCGCGAGGTCGACGTGGTGGTGCTGTCCGACTACGCCAAGGGCGTGCTGACCCCGCTGGTGCTGAAGGCCGCCATCGCCGCCGCCAACGCGGCCGGCAAGCCGGTGATCGTCGACCCCAAGAGCCGCGACCTCTCGCGTTACGACGGCGCCACCCTGATCAAGCCGAACCGTCGCGAGGCCGCCGAGGCCACGGGCGTGACCGGAGCCGGCGACGAGGCCGCCGCCGAGGCCGCCGGCGCTATCCTGGCCACGGCCCCCAACCTGTCGGCCGCCCTGATCACCCGCGGCGGGGCGGGCATGACCCTGGCCGCGCGCGGCGAGGCCCCGGTCCACCTGCCCGCCACCGCCCTGGAGGTGTTCGACGTCTCCGGGGCCGGCGACACCGTGGCCGCCACCCTGGCGCTGGCGCTGGCGCGCGGCGCCAGTCCGCTGGACGCGGCGCGCCTGGCCAACCTGGCGGCCGGCCTGGTGGTGGCCAAGCTGGGCACCGACGTGGTCACCGCCGACGAACTGGTCGGCCTGGCCCACGGCGAGCACGCCGACCCGGTCGCCGACAAGATCGCCGACCTCGACGGGGCCCTGGCCGTCGTCGCCGGCTGGCGGGCGCGCGGCCTGAAGGTCGGCTTCACCAACGGCTGCTTCGACCTGCTGCATCCGGGCCACGTCTCGCTGCTGGCCCAGGCCCGGGCCGCCTGCGACCGGCTGATCGTCGGCCTCAACACCGACGCCTCGGTCCAGCGCCTGAAGGGGCCAACCCGGCCCGTGCAGAAGGAAGGCGGCCGCGCCACGGTGCTGGCCTCGCTGTCGGCCGTGGACCTGGTGGTGCTGTTCGACGAGCCGACGCCGCTGACCCTGATCCAGGCCTTCCGTCCCGACGTCCTGGTCAAGGGCGCGGACTATACGGTCGAGACGGTGGTCGGCTCGGACGTGGTGCTGGGCTATGGCGGCAAGGTGCTGCTGGCCCAGCTGAAGCCCGGCCAGAGCACCACCAATCTGATCGGCCGGATGAACGCCCCGGCCGACGCCGAGCGCTGAGCCGGGGCCTCAAGCCGGGGTCCGAGAGGGAATGCCCGCATTTTGACCATGAACCCCGGCGATAAGCGGCGTTCAGCAAGCTGTTGTTAAGCAAAGCGGCGCATCGATCGAACGATGCAGCCTGAATGCGCGTGGGCATGAGCGTCGAACGAACCCTTCACCATTTTCCTCTGGACCCGGCCTCCCGCCAGGTGCGCCTCGCCCTGGGCGAGAAGCGTCTGCCGTTCGTCGAGGTGCAGGTGCGCTACTGGGAAGGTCCGGCCGAGTTCCTCAAGCTCAACCCGTCGGGCGTGCCGCCGGTGCTGGTCGAGACCCGCCACCAGCGCACCACGGTGGTGGCCGAGGCCCGCGCGATCCTCGAGCACATCGAGGAGCAGGAGCCCGAGCCCGCCCTGCTGGGCCGCGAACCGGGCGAGCGGGCCGAGGCGCGCCGCCTGCTGCAATGGTTCGACCGCAAGTTCGACAACGAGGTCAACGGCTTCCTGCTGCACGAGAAGATGGAAAAGCGTCTGCTGCGGCTGGGCGCGCCGGACCTGTCGTCCCTGCGCCGGGGCCGCGACGCCCTGCGCGCCCACATGGACTACATCGAGGGCCTGCTGAACACCCGCGACTGGCTGGCCGGCCGGCGGATGAGCCTGGCCGACTTCGCCGCCGCCGCCCACCTGTCGGTGATCGACTATTTCGGCGACGTGCCGTGGAAGGACTTCCCGGCGACCAAGACCTGGTACATGAAGCTGAAGTCCAGGCCCGCCTTCCGACCCATCCTGGCCGATCGCTGGCCGGGCCTGGCGCCGGTCGCGCACTATGACGATCTCGACTTCTGACCCTCCGAACCGGGCGCTGAGGGACGAAATCCGCGCCGAGGCCCTGCGGCTTGGCTTCGACGCCTGCGGTTTCGCCAGCGCCAGCGACGCCTGGCCCAACGGCGGTTGGCTGCGCGACTTCGTGGCCGAGGGCTTCCACGGGGCCATGGGCTGGATGGAGGAGACGCTGGACCGGCGCTCGCACCCCACGGCCATGTGGACCGACGCGAAGACGGCGGTGGTGCTGGGCGTCAACTACGGTCCCGAGCACGACCCGCTGCTGGCCCTGCAGGATCCGTCACGCGCGGCCATCAGCGTCTACGCCCAGGGCGACGACTATCACGAGGTGATCAAGAAGCGGCTCAAGGCCCTGGCCCGCTGGATGCACGGCCGGTTCGGCGGCGAGGTGAAGGTGTTCGTCGACACCGCCCCGCTGATGGAAAAGCCCCTGGCCCAACGGGCCGGCCTGGGCTGGCAGGGCAAGCACACCAACCTGGTCTCGCGCCAGTTCGGCTCGTGGCTGTTCCTGGGCAGCGTGCTGACCACCCTGGACCTGCCCGCCGACCCGCCCGAGCGCGACCATTGCGGCTCGTGCCGCGCCTGTCTTGACATCTGCCCGACCCGGGCCTTTCCGGCGCCGTACCAGCTGGATGCGCGGCGCTGCATCTCCTACCTGACCATCGAGCTGTCGGGGCCGATCCCGGTCGAGTTCCGGGAAGCCCTGGGCAACCGCATCTACGGCTGCGACGACTGCCTGGCCGCCTGCCCGTGGAACAAGTTCGCCAGCCTGTCCAGCGAGATGGCCTTCCACGCCCGCGAGACCCTGAAGGGCCCGTCGCTGGCCGAACTGGCCGGGCTGGACGATCCGGCGTTTCGGGCCCTGTTCAGCAAGAGCCCGGTCAAGCGCATCGGCCGCGACCGCTTCGTGCGCAACGTGCTCTACGCGATCGGCAACAGCGGCGACGCCGGGCTGATGGCGGTGGTCGAGCCGTTGCTGGCCGATCCCTCGCCGACGGTGCGCGGCGCGGCGGTCTGGGCGGCGGGACGGCTGCTGGACGCGACGGCCTTCGCGCGGCTGGCCGGGGCGGTGGCGGAGGAGGATCCGGCGGTGCGGGCGGAGTGGGAGAGGGCGTGATCGGCGGGGAATGAAGGGCGGCTCAATCCTCGCGGCTCGGCCCCTCCGAGGCGACGGCCGGGCCCAGGGCGTCGCGCATCCGCGCGGCGACGACCGATGGGGCGAGGCGGCGCTGGATCATGGCCCTGGCCTCGACGCCCAGGTGGGCGCGGCGCTCGGGGTCGTCGATCAGCTCGGCCAGGGCCTGGCCCGCGGCCTGGGTGTCGGCCTCGGCCCACAGGCCGCCGCTATAGATGCCCTGCCTGTCCTCCACGGCGCGCAGATCGTAGGGGATGAGGACGGCGGAAGCGTCGTCCATGAAGTCGAGGTTCCCGGACCAGGCGGTGGCGACCACGGCCTTGCCGGCCGCCATGGCCTCGGCGGGCAGCAGGCCGAACCCCTCGGAGCGGTGCAGCGACAGCAGGATGTCGCTGCTGGCCAGCAGCTGGTCGCGCTCGATGGCGCTGAGCGCCTCCGTCATCAGCCTCACGTCGGCGGCGTCGCCGATCGCCTCTCGGAGCTGGCGCAGCGCCTCGGGGGCGGCGTCGCCCCCGACCGTCTTGAACACCAGGGTGGCCGGCCGTCGCGCGCGGGCCTTGGCGCGCCGAAAGGTGTCCAGAGCCGCCAGCGGGTTCTTGCGGGCGATGGTCGAGCGGAAGTCGAAGGCGCACAGGACGATCGTCTCGTCGCCGAACCCGAACCGGTCGCGGGCCGGAGCCATGTCGTTCAACGGAACGGCGATGGGCATGACGCGCACCTTCACCCGCCGCGGTGCGGCGCGGCGGATGGCGTCGGCGGTGAATTCCGACAAGGCCCAGACCTCGTCCACATAACGGAAGGCCGGCTTCCACAACGCGGGGATCTCGGAAAGCTCCCAGGCCCAGCAGCCGATGATATACTTATCCTCGAACGTCGCCGATCCCGTCGTGCCGATCAGGCGGATCAGCTCCGGCGGGTTCATCTGGGCGATCAGGACGCCGGGGCCCGGCGCCGGCGGGTTGGTGTCGCCGGCCGGCAGGCGTCGCGCATGGCCCATCAGCTCGGAAATATCCCAGGCCCGGGCCGCCACGCCGGCCTCGCGCAGGGCCAGAGTCGCCGAACGGACCGCCTCGCCGAGGCCGAGGACCGCGCCATGGAACCCGGCGATGGTGATCGGCGCGACGCGCGGCGGCCGGGCGCGACGGCGCCAGCCGTAGAGGTGGTAGGCCCGGAGGGCGGGCAAACGCGTCGAGATCGCCTGGCTGAACGCCGGCGCATGGCGCCAAGCCAGGTCGCGGAGATATTTCATCACGATCACTGTACCTGAGAGAGGTCGGGCTGTGTTAGCCAGTTCCCCCGCTTGGCTTCAATAGAACAGTCGTGTCCATGGGTTCGCCGCCGCTCGTCAGCGTCATCGTCGTCTCGTATCAGAGCGGTCCGACGCTGGCGCGCTGCCTGGAGGCGCTGCGGGTCCAGACCTTCACCGATTTCGAGGTCCTGCTGGTCGACAACGCCTCGACTGACGGCGCGCCCCAGGCCGCGGCGGCGGCCGACCCGTCGATCCGCTTGCTGGAGCCGGGCGTCAATCTCGGCTTCGCGGCGGGCAACAACTTGGCGGCGCGCGAGGCGAAGGGACGCTGGCTGACGCTGCTCAACCCCGACGCCTACGCCCGGCCCGACTGGCTGGAGGCCCTGGTCGCGGGCGCGGCGCGCCACCCGGACGTCCGCTGCTTCACCTCGCTGCAGATGGTGGCCGACGCGCCCGGCCTGATGGACGGGGCGGGCGACGTGATGACCTCGGCCGGCATCCCGTTCCGGGGCGGCTATCGTCGTCGCCTGCCGGCCGACCTGCCCGAGGGCGAGGTGTTCTCGGCCTGCGGGGCGGCGACGCTGATCGATCGCGACCTGTTCCTGCAGCTGGGCGGCTTCGACGAGCGGTTCTTCTGCTATTGCGAGGACGTCGACCTGGGCTATCGCCTGCGGCTGGCCGGCGAGCCGACCCTGCTGCTGCCGGGGGCGGTGGTCGAGCACGTGGGTTCGGCCAGCACCGGGGTGCGCTCGGACTTCGCCATCTTCCACGGCTCGCGCAATCGCGTGTGGACCTTCATCAAGAACACCCCGCCGCTCCTGCTGTGGCTGACCGCGCCCCTGCACGTGGCGGTGACGGCCGGCCTGCTGCTGCTGCACTGGCGACGGGGCGACGCCGCGCCGGTGGTGCGCGGGATCCGGGCCGCCTTCCAGCGCCAGGCGCTGGATCCGATCCTGGCCTCTCGGCGCGCGCTGCAGGCGGGCCGCAGGGCCGGCTCCTGGGACATCCTGCGGGCCATGGCGATCGACCCGGTGGCGTTCTTCGGCCGGCGGATCGTCATCCGCCGCCACCGATCGCCGGCCGTCACGCCTGGGAAAGATCCTCGACCAGCCGGCGCATGAAGGCCGCGCCGCGCTCCATCTGGCTGACCTCGACATATTCGTCGGGCTGGTGGGCCTGGTCGATCGAGCCGGGGCCGCAGATCACGGTCGAGAAGCCCGCGCCCTGGAACTGGCCGGCCTCGGCGGCGTAGGGCACGACGCGGGGCGGGCCGTTGTCGCCGGCGATGCGGCGGGCGAAGGTCTCGGCCGCCCCGTCGACCTCGGGGGCGAAGGCCGGGGTCATCGAGCGGGTCTCGACCACCACGCCGCCTTCGGGAGCCTTGGCCTTGATCCCGGCGTCCAGCCGGCCGGCCAGGGCGAAGAAGTCGGCCAGGATCGCCTTGGGCTCCAGGCCGGCGGGGACGCGCAGGTCGAAGATGAACACGCACTCCCGGGCCAGGATGTTGACCGCCGTGCCGCCATTGACCTGGCCGACGGTCAGGGTCGCGCCCTTGGGGGTGAACGGCGAGGCGGGATCGGCCTCGCGCTCCAGCCGCTCGGACAGCTCGACCAGGTGGCTCATCAGCTTGATGGCGACCATGTTGGCCGAGACGCCCAGGTGGGTCAGGCTGGAATGGGCCTCGCGGCCGGTGACCGTGACGCGGAAGCTGGCGATGCCCTTGTGGCCGCGCACCGCGACCATGTCGGTGGGCTCGCCGACCACCACCAGGGCCGGGCGGGGCAGTTCGCCGGCGATCACCGCGATCATGTCCGGCGCGCCCAGACAGCCGATCTCCTCGTCATAGGAGAAGGCCAGGTGGACGGGGCGGTTGAGGGGCACCCTGGCCAGGTCCGGGGCCGCTGCGAGGGCCAGGGCCAGGAAGCCCTTCATGTCGCAGGTTCCCCGGCCATAGAGCCGGCCGTCGCGCGGGGTCAGGACGAACGGGTCGCTGGACCAGGGCTGGCCGTCGACCGGCACCACGTCGGTATGGCCCGACAGCACGATCCCGCCCGGGATCGCCGGGCCGATGCTGGCCAGCAGGTTGCTCTTGGTCCCGTCGGCGTTGGGCACCCGCCGCGAGGTGATTCCCAGATCGGACAGATAGGCCTCGACCCATTCGATCAGGGCGAGGTTGGACCGGCGCGAGGTGGTGTCGAAGGCCACCAGGGTGGCGAGAATGTCGATGGCGCGGGCGGCCAGGACTTCGGACGAGGCGATTTGCTGGGAACGAACCATGGCCCGACCCTAGCGCGGCGGCTGGCGCGCGCCTACCAGGGCGTGGCCCTGACGGCCTGCTTGGCGTTCTATGCCTGGGCGGCAAGCGGAGACCCGCCATGATCGACCTCTACACCTGGACCACGCCCAACGGCCGCAAGATTCCGATCGCCCTGGAGGAGCTGGGGCTGGACTACCAGGTCCACCCGGTCGATATCGGCCAGAACCAGCAGTTCGCGCCCGACTTCCTGCGCGTCTCGCCCAACAACAAGATCCCGGCCATCGTCGACCACGACGCGCCGGAGGGACCGCAATCGGTGTTCGAGAGCGGGGCGATCCTGGTCTATCTGGCCGAGAAGACCGGCAAGCTGCTGGCGGCCTCGGGTCCGGCGCGGGTGGCGGCGCTGGAGTGGACCTTCTGGCAGGTCGGCGGACTGGGGCCGATGGCCGGCCAGCTGGGCTATTTCGCCCTGCGCGCCCCCGAGGCCGTCGAGCTGGCCATCGACCGCTTCGCCGACGAGGTGCGCCGGTTGCTGGGGGTGATGGAGGGGCGTCTGGAAAAGGTCCGCTACCTGGCCGGCGACGACTATTCGATCGCCGACATCGCCAGCTACGCCTGGACCCTGGCGGCGCTGGAGACGCTGGAGAAGGTCCAGCCGGACCGGCCGCCCCTGCCGGCTGTGCGGGCCTGGCTGGAGCGGGTCGGCGAGCGCGCGGCCGTGCGGCGCGGCATGGCCGTGCCGAAGGTGTAGAGGACCTAGCAGGCTGTTGAAGAAGTCCGTAGCGGTGCGGGACTGGGCATGATTCACTCTCTCAAGCGAGGCTTGAGGG
>NZ_JBWKPX010000031.1:0-56005 GCF_059418465.1 Caulobacter sp. GW821-FHT09A05 | reverse complement strand
CCCCGGCTCCGGTCGCCCAGGCTCCGGTCGCGCCCGCGCCCCAGGCTCCGGCGCCCGTCGCGCCGCCGGTCCGTGCCGAGGCCCCGCGCCCGGCCCCGACCCCGGCCCCCGGCCAGACCCGCACCTACGAGCCCAGCCGCGATCGCCGCGACGACCGCTCGTCGACCACCACCTACCGTCCGGGCCCGAGCGGCGATCGTCCCCAGGGAGACCGTCCGCAAGGCGACCGTCCCCAGGGTGATCGACCCAATTTCGCGGACCGGCCCTTCAACCAGCGCGCCCCGCGCCAGGACGGCCCGTACAACCAGCGCACCCCGCGTCCCGACGCCGGCGGCCCGTCGCGTGGTCCCCGTCCCGAGGGCGGCTTCCGCAACGACCGTCCGCAGGGTGACCGCCCGCAAGGCGATCGTCCCCAGGGCGACCGTCCGCAAGGCGACCGCCCGACCCAGACCGTCCGCTATTCGGCCCTGGCCCCGCGCCCGGCGCCCGGCGCCCGTCCGGGTCCCGGCGGCCCGCGCGGCGCCCGCCCCGGCGTTCCGGCCTCGGCTCCGGCCACTCCCGAGATCCAGCGCGCCACGCGCTCGGCCCCGCGCCCCGGCGGCGACGTCGGCCGCAAGCCGGACGACGAGGATGATCGCCGCAAGGCCGCGGCCCCCGGCAAGGCGGTCAGCCGCGCCAAGGGCGCCCCGCAGCGCCGCGAAGGCCGCCTGACGATCCAGACCGTGGCCGGCGACGGAGACTCCGCCGACCGCATGCGCTCGCTGGCCTCGGTTCGCCGGGCCCGCGAACGCGAGAAGGAAAAGCGCCGCGGCGGCGTGGCCGAACAGGCCCGCGTGGCGCGTGAGGTCGTCATTCCCGACGTCATCACCGTGCAGGAACTGTCCAACCGGATGGCCGTGCGCGGCGTCGACATCATCAAGTTCCTGATGCGTCAGGGCGTGATGCTGAAGATCAACGACGTCATCGACAACGACACCGCCGAGCTGGTGGCCACCGAGTTCGGCCACACCGTCAAGCGCGTGTCGGAAGCCGACGTCGAAGAAGGCTTCATCGGCGCCGAGGACATCGACGATCACCTGGAGCCCCGGCCCCCGGTCGTCACGGTCATGGGTCACGTCGACCACGGCAAGACCAGCCTGCTGGACGCGCTGCGCAAGGCCGACGTGGCCGGCGGCGAGCACGGCGGCATCACCCAGCACATCGGCGCCTACCAGGTGCGTCTGGAAAATGGCCAGAAGGTCACCTTCCTCGACACCCCGGGCCACGCGGCCTTCTCGCAGATGCGGGCGCGCGGCGCCAACATCACCGACCTGGTGATCCTGGTGGTGGCCGGCGACGACGGCGTCATGCCCCAGACGGTCGAGGCGATCAAACACGCCCGGGCCGCCAACGTGCCGATCATCGTGGCCGTCAACAAGATGGACAAGCCCGGCGCCGACCCGACCCGGGTCGTCAATGAGCTGCTGCAACACGAGATCGTCGTCGAAAGCCTGGGTGGCGACACCCAGATCGTCGAGGTCTCGGCCAAGACCGGCCAGGGCCTGGACGAGCTGATCGAGCGCATCCTGCTGCAGGCCGAGGTGCTGGACCTGAAGGCCAACCCCGACCGCACCGCCGACGGCGTGGTGATCGAGGCCAAGCTGGACAAGGGCCGCGGCGCGGTCTCCACCGTCCTGGTCAATCGCGGCACGCTGAAGCGCGGCGACATCGTCGTGGCCGGCAGCCAGTTCGGCCGGGTTCGCGCCCTGCTGAACGAGCGCAACGAGCAACTGACCGAAGCCGGTCCCGCCACCCCGGTCGAGATCCTCGGCCTGGACGGCGTGCCCTCGCCCGGCGACAGCTTCGCCGTCGTCGAGAACGAGGCGCGGGCTCGCGAACTGACCGAGTACCGCATCCGTCTCAAGCGCGAGAAGTCGATGCACCCGGTCGGCGCGGGCGCCACCAGCATGGCCGACATGATGGCCAAGCTGCAGGACAAGAAGCTGCGCGAGCTGCCGCTGGTCATCAAGGCCGACGTGCAGGGCTCGGCCGAGGCGATCATCGGCTCGCTGGAGCAGATGGCCACCGACGAGGTTCGCGCGCGGATCATCCTGTCGGGCGCCGGCGCGATCAGCGAAAGCGACGTGATGCTGGCCAAGGGCGCCGGCGCGCCGCTGATCGGCTTCAACGTCCGGGCTTCGGCCCAGGCGCGGGCGCTGGCCGAGCGCGAGGGCGTCGAGATCCGCTACTACGCGATCATCTACGACCTGCTGGACGACATCAAAGGCGTGCTCTCGGGCATGCTGGCCCCGATCCAGCGCGAAACCTTCCTCGGCAACGCCGAAGTCCTGCAGGCCTTCGACATCTCCAAGGTCGGCAAGGTCGCCGGCTGCCGTGTCACCGAGGGCGTGGTCCGCAAGGGCGCCAAGGTCCGGATCATCCGCAACGACATCGTCGTTCTGGAACTGGGCACGCTGCAGACGCTCAAGCGCTTCAAGGACGAGGTCAACGAGGTCCCGTCCGGCCAGGAGTGCGGCATGATGTTCGCGGGCTTCCAGGACATCAAGGTCGGCGACGTGATCGAGTGCTTCACCGTCGAGGAGATCAAGCGCCAGCTGGACTAAGGTCTGCTGGGGCCTGGGCGAGACGAGGGCGCGGACCGTGAGGTCCGCGCCCTTTTTCATTGGGCGCCGTCAGAGAGTTCGGCCCTTCTGGCTTGGCTCATGTCTCGTTTGAAGATATGCTGGGATATCTCAAATTCGGAGCGCGATGATGAGCCGCGTCACCGTCGGAACCTGGGGCAAGAGCTTGGCCGTCCGCGTGCCTTTGGAAGTCGCCCGCGCCGCCGGCCTGATCTCCGGTGAGCAGGTCGAGGTGGAGGCCAAGGACGGCGATATCGTCATTCGTCGATCAGACGCCCAGGCCCAGGCGCGCGCCAACGCCCTGGCGGCCCTGGAGCGGATCATCGAGAACAGTAAGGGCGTCACCTTGGGCGACGTCACGATCCGTGAATTGATCGACGAGGGCCGGCGAGGGTGATGCTGGTGCTCGACGCGTCTTTGACCATCGCGAGCATCCTGCGCGACGAAACCACCGACGCGGCCCAAGCGATCATGCGCCGCGTGGTCGAGGAGGGCGCTCATGTGCCGTCCCTCTGGCGACTTGAAGTGGCCAACGTCCTTCGCAACGCCGTCAGACGGGGCCGTTGCGATGTGGCGTTCGTTGATCAGGCCCTGAATGATCTGGCGGCTTTTCCGATCACGATCGATTCTCAAACCGATGCGCAGGCTTGGGGCGCAACCTCGGCGCTTTCCCGCGCCGAGGATCTGACCCTCTATGATGCGGCCTATCTCGAACTGGCGATCCGGCTGGAGGCGACCCTGGTTACCGTCGACAAGGCGCTCGTCACGGCTGGACGCCGGCGAAGGCTCGACATCCTCACGGCTTGACGCCCGGACTGGAAATCGCCCGATTTCGGGCCTACGCCTAGAGTCATGCGCATTCGAGCCCTTCTCGCCGTCAGCCTCGCCGCCGTCTCGCTGTCGGCCTGTGCGACCGCCACCCGCTACGACGCGGCCGGCGACGTCCACGCCCTGCTGGTGGCGATCCGCAACAACGACCACGCCGCCTTCGACGCCCGCGTCGACCGCCCGGCCCTGAAAGGCCAGATCGAGAGCGAGCTGGTGCGCAAGGCGCGCGGCTCGACCATGAGCGGCGGCTGGCAGGCGGCGGCCGTCGCCCTGGCCGGACCGGCCGCCGACATCGCCGGCGAGGCCCTGGTCCAGCCCGAGACCTTCCGCTACGCGGCCAACTACTACGGCTACACCCCCGACAAGCCGATCCCCGACCGCCTGACCATCGCCGCCGGCCTGCGCTATATCGGCTCCGACCAGGTCTGCGCGGCCAAGACCAAGAGCGGCCCCTGCCTGCTGACCTTCACGCTGGAGGGCGGCACCTGGCGGCTGTCGGGCTTCGATCCCGAAACGGCGAAGCTGCGTCTGAAGCTGTGAGGCCAGGGGTGTCGGGGACCGCTCGCCGGACGAGCCTGAAGGTCGCGCTGGGGCTTGGGCTGGCGTGCCTGGCGACCGCAGCGGCGGGCGCGGCCCACGCCGAGCGCAAGATGTACTCCTACGATCCGATCTCGGCCGACGCCAAGCGGCTGACCGGCGCGGGCCTGACCGTGCTGTTTGACAAGAAGCTGACGGGCACGCGGGTCGTGAAGGTGCTGGCCACCGGGGTGCCGGTGCAGGGACGATTGATCGACGGCCGCGAGAAGGACCTGGGCCCGGGCGGGCTGAAGGCCATGAGCGGCGCCGACGCCGACGCGGCGCTGTACGAGATCGATCCCAAGTTCGAGCAGGGCAAGATCTACATCCGCGCCTTCTGCCCGGGGGCCAAGCGCCTGTGGCTGAGCTTCAGCCGGCTGGCCGTCCATCGCGACCTGCGCGTCCAGGCGTTCGGCGACGACCCCAAGGGCGGGCAGACCAGGCTGTGCGGCACGCTGGACTTCTCGTACCGGGGCGAGTGGAAGCTGCCGGGCGGAAACCTGCCCGACCCGATGGAAGACTGGACCGGCGGCAACGGGCCGGGCTGACCGGTTTCCTTTGAGAACGGCGTCCGCCCCGTGCCATGCTCCGCGCAAGGACAGGGGGCGGACATGCCGAAAAGCAACGATGGGGCGCTGGCGGGCTTCACGCGGTTCGAGTTCGACGACGGCCGGTGGACGCGGCCGGTCTATCGCGCCGGGTCGGGCCCGGCGGTGATCATCATCCACGAGATCCCCGGCCTGCATCCCGGCGTGCTGGACTTCGCCCGCGACGTGGCGGCCGAGGGCATGACGGTGTTCTGCCCCAGCCTGTTCGGCGAGCCGGGCAGGCCGGTCTCCGACCTCTACATCAACGCCATGATCGTGAGGCTGGCCTGCGTGGGGCGCGAGTTCAGCCTCTGGGCGGCCGGCCGCTCCAGTCCGTTCGTCGACTGGCTGCGGGCGCTGGCCCGCCAGGTCCACGCCGAATGCGGCGGCAAGGGCGTGGGCGCCGTGGGTATGTGCTTCACCGGCGGCTTCGCCCTGGCGATGATGACCGAACCGTCGGTCGTGGCCCCGGTGCTGGCCGAGCCGTCCCTGCCCGCCGGCCGCAAGCGGGGCGCCGACCTGGACTGCTCGCCGGCCGAGCTGGCGGTCGTCAAGGCGCGGATGGAGGCCGAGGACCTGTCGATGATCGCCCTGCGGTTCGCGGACGACAAGCTCTCGCCCTGCGCCCGCTTCCAGACCCTGGAGCGCGAGCTGGGTCGTCGGGCCGAGCTGCACACCCTGGCCGACGCCTCGGCGCGGAAGGGGACCGGCCGCGCGCCCCATTCGGTGCTGACGATCCACCTGGACCGCGACGATCCCGGCGGCGAGACCCTGAAGGCGCATCGGCGGGTGCTGGATTTCTTCAAGGAACGCACCGGCGCCTGAAAACCCGCCGCGCTGGACTTTTCGGTTCCACGCGCCTAGACACCCCGCCTCCCATTTCTCCCCGCGACCCGGCGTTCGATCCGCCGGCCGGGCATCGAGGCGACCGCGCCATGAAGCGCCATTCCGACAACAAGAAGGGCGGGCCCGTCGGCCCGTCGCAACGCCAGCTCCGCGCCGGCGAACTGATCCGCCACGCCCTGGTCGACATCCTGCGCGAGGAGGAACTGGCCGACCCCGCCCTGCAGGGCGTGTCGGTCACGGTCTCGGAAGTGCGCATGAGCCCCGACCTCAAGCACGCCATCTGCTTCGTCGAGCCCTTGGGGGCCGGCGTGGCGCCGGCGGTCGCGCGCGAGCCGTCCTCGCCGTCGCGCACCGTGGTCGCGCCGGGCAGCCCCGACGAGGTGGTCGCGGGCCTGAACCGCGTGGCGCGGTTCCTGCGCGGTCGCCTGGGCAAGTCGATCGACATGAAGTTCACCCCCGACCTGAAGTTCATCCACGACGAGAGCTTCAACTCGGCCGCCTACATGGACCGGCTGTTCGACGATCCCCGGGTGCAGCAGGACGTCCGGCGCCTGTCCGATGTCGTTTCCGACGACCTGGGCGACGAGGACTAGGGCATGGCCCGCCGCAAGAAGGGCGACGCCGTCTCGGGCTGGGTCTGCCTGGACAAGCCCTACGACCTGACCTCGACCAGCGCCGTCTCCCGCGTGCGCCGGGCGTTCAACGCCCAGAAGGCCGGCCATGCGGGCACGCTCGACCCCCTGGCCACCGGGATCCTGCCCCTGGCCCTGGGCGAGGCGACCAAGACGGTTCCGTTCCTGATGGACGCCGACAAGGCCTATCGCTTCATGATCCAGTGGGGGCGCTCGACCACCACCCTGGACCGCGAGGGCGAGACCACGGCCAGCAGCGAGGTGCGCCCGACCCGCGAACAGGTCGAGGCCGCGCTCCCCGCCTTCATCGGCGAGATCGACCAGGTCCCGCCGAACTATTCGGCCATCAAGGTCGACGGCGAGCGGGCCTACGACCTGGCGCGCGAGGGCGTCGAGTTCGAGCTGAAAACCCGCAAGGTCACCGTCCACGGCTTGCGCGTGAGCGCCTGTCCGGACGTCGACCACATCGAACTGGAGATGGAATGCGGCAAGGGCACCTATGTCCGCGCCGTGGTCCGCGACCTGGCCGCGGCGCTCGGCGCCTGCGGTCACGTCGACCAGCTTCGCCGGACGCGAGTCGGCCAGTTCAGCGAGGATTCGGCGATAGGCCTGGAAACCCTCGAGAATTTAAGCTATGAGGCCCGGCTGTCGGAGGCATTGCTTCCGGTCGAGACCGCGCTGGACGACATCCCGGCGCTGGCCGTGACCGATGAAGACGCCTTCCGGCTTGCGCAAGGACGCGCCATCGTTCTGCTCCCAAGGCAGGTGGAATCGCTGAAAGCCGAGCTCGCGCCCGGCGATCGCACCGTTTCCGCCATGTCCGGAGACCGGTTGGTGGCCTTGTGCGAGATGCGCGCCGGAAAGCTCAATCCGGTGCGGGTCTTCCAACTCACCTGAGCGGAGACAACCCGATGTCGATCACTGCCGAGCGCAAGACCGCTCTCATCGCCGAACACGCCCGCTCCGAGGGCGACACCGGCAGCGCCGAAGTCCAGGTCGCGATCCTCTCCGAGCGCATCGCCAACCTGACCGAGCACTTCAAGACCCACAAGAAGGACAACCACAGCCGTCGTGGTCTGTTGATGATGGTTTCCCAGCGTCGCAGCCTCCTCGACCACCTGAAGAAGTCCGACGCCGCCCGTTACGCGGCTCTCATCGAGAAGCTGGGTCTGCGCCGCTAAGACGCAATTCCGCCGCCCTACTCGCGTAGGGCGGCGGAACGCTTTTCAGGATCATGACAGCCGAAGGCGGCTCCGGCTTCGGCGCCCGTCATGATCCAGGCCTAGAACAGGCTTCACGTTTCGAGACAGGCCGAAACGTGCAGTCGATCCGGATCGCTTCCGTTCAAGGATAAGCATCCGAATGTCCGTCCGAGGGTTTCCATCCTCAAACCCGCCTGTCGAACTGGATGAGGATCATCGGGCCGCCCATCGCTTATGAAGGCAGGCCGTCCGCCCCCTGTCCGCCCCCGACGGGAATCCGCCCGCGGGAACCGAAAGAAGAAAAATGTTCGATATCAAACGCAAGACGATCGAGTGGGGCGGCAAGACGCTGGTCCTCGAAACCGGTCGCATCGCCCGTCAGGCCGACGGCGCCGTTCTGGCCACCATGGGCGAAACCGTCGTCCTGGCCACCGCCGTGTTCGCCAAGACCCAGAAGCCGGGCCAGGACTTCTTCCCCCTGACCGTCAACTATCAGGAAAAGACCTTCGCGGCCGGCAAGATCCCCGGCGGCTTCTTCAAGCGCGAAGGCCGCCCTTCGGAAAAGGAAACCCTGGTTTCCCGCCTGATCGACCGTCCGATCCGCCCGCTGTTCGTCAAGGGCTTCAAGAACGAAGTCCAGGTCGTCGTCACGGTGCTGCAGCACGATCTCGAGAACGATCCCGACATCCTGGGCATGGTGGCCGCTTCGGCCGCCCTGGTGCTTTCGGGCGCCCCGTTCATGGGCCCGATCGGCGCCGCCCGCGTCGGCTACGTCAATGACCAGTACGTGCTGAACCCCACGCTCGACGAGCTGAAGGACAGCAAGATGGACCTGGTCGTGGCCGGCACCGCCGAGGCCGTGATGATGGTCGAGTCGGAAATCCAGGAACTCTCGGAAGAGATCGTGCTGGGCGGCGTCAACTTCGCCCACAAGGAAATGCAGACGGTGATCGACGCGATCATCGAACTGGCCGAGCACGCCGCCAAGGAGCCCTTCGAGTTCGAACCCGAAGACACCGACGCGGTGAAGGCCGAGATGAAGAAGCTGGTCGGCGACGACATCATCGCCGGCTACAAGATCCAGAAGAAGCAGGACCGCTACGAAGCCATCGGCGCGGCCAAGAAGAAGGCCATCGCGGCCCTGGGCAAGTCGGACGACCATCCGGCCGGCTATGATCCGCTGAAGCTGGGCGCGGTGTTCAAGGAACTGGAAGCCGACGTCGTGCGTCGCGCGATCCTCGACACCGGCCTGCGCATCGACGGCCGCACCGTCGACAAGGTCCGTCCGATCCTGGGCGAAGTCGGCATCCTGCCGCGCACCCACGGTTCGGCCCTGTTCACCCGCGGCGAGACCCAGGCGATCGTGGTCGCCACCCTGGGCACCGGCGACGACGAGCAGTTCATCGACGCCCTGGAAGGCACCTACAAGGAATCCTTCCTGCTGCACTACAACTTCCCCCCCTACAGCGTCGGCGAAACCGGCCGCATGGGCAGCCCGGGCCGTCGCGAGATCGGCCACGGCAAGCTGGCCTGGCGCGCCCTGCGCCCGATGCTGCCGAGCAAGGAAGACTTCCCCTACACCATCCGCCTGGTCTCCGAGATCACCGAGTCGAACGGCTCGTCCTCGATGGCCACGGTCTGCGGCAGCTCGCTGGCCATGATGGACGCCGGCGTGCCGCTGGTCCGTCCGGTCTCGGGCATCGCCATGGGCCTGATCCTGGAAAAGGACGGCTTCGCGGTCCTCAGCGACATCCTCGGCGACGAGGACCACCTGGGCGACATGGACTTCAAGGTGGCCGGCACCAGCGAGGGCCTGACCTCGCTGCAGATGGACATCAAGATCGCCGGCATCACGCCGGAAATCATGAAGCAGGCCCTGGCCCAGGCCAAGGACGGTCGCGCCCACATCCTGGGCGAGATGAACAAGGCCATGGACGCGCCGCGTGAAGACGTCGGCGACTACGCGCCCAAGATCGAGACCATCACCATCCCGACCGACAAGATCCGCGAAGTGATCGGCACCGGCGGCAAGGTGATCCGCGAGATCGTCGCCACCACCGGCGCCAAGGTCGACATCAACGACGAAGGCACGGTCAAGGTCTCGGCCTCGGACGGCGCCAAGATCAAGGCCGCGATCGACTGGATCAAGTCGATCACCCAGGAAGCGGAAGTCGGCGCGATCTACGACGGCAAGGTCGTCAAGGTCGTCGACTTCGGCGCCTTCGTGAACTTCTTCGGCGCCAAGGACGGCCTGGTCCACGTCAGCCAGATCAGCAACGAACGGGTGGCCAAGCCCTCGGACGTGCTGAAGGAAGGCCAGATCGTGAAGGTCAAGCTGCTGGGCTTCGACGATCGCGGCAAGACCAAGCTGTCGATGAAGGTCGTCGACCAGGAAACCGGCGAAGACCTGTCCAAGAAGACCGAAGTGACCCCGGAGGAAGCCGTCACCACCTGATCGGTGGCCGGCTTCTGAGATGAGCTAAGCGAGCGGGCGGTTCCGAAAGGGGCCGCCCGTTTTGCGTTAGGGAGATACGTCCGACCCCAATTTGACGAGGTGCGCCATCAGCCACACCCCTTGATCCCATCGGTATCCGCAGGGGTCTAAATTGGCTGACAAAGTGAATGGTTCGTCTATCCAAGAGGTCGCAACCCCCCCGTCTGCGACCTGCGCCCAAACTCCCGCTATGACGACGGGAGGCTGATGATGGACGATCAAGAGTGGAATGAGATCACGGCGCTCGATGAAATCGCAGTTGCATTGCGGGTGTTTGGGGAAACGGGACAGCCGCACGAACTTTTGTCTGCGCTGCGTTGGCTTCAGGTATTGATAAAGTTCCACGTGAAGCATTCGCCCGTGGATGCGACCCCGCCTTAATTCCTTGACACGGCCTGACCCCAGAGCAAGCTCGCCTTCAAGGATTTAAAGCGGGGCCTGTCCGCCGAGGGCGGATCAGGACCAACGCACCCGGCCACCTCTCGAATCGTCATTCCCGCCCTTGTGGCGGGAACCTCTCGTTCAGCTGACGGTGAATGGCCTTGGCGCGCTGGCGCGCCACCCCATGGCGCCTGCGGCGGACAGAGGGGTTCCCGCCACAAGGGCGGGAATGACGGTTGAAGAGTGAACGGGCGCGGGTCCTACCCCTTCGACGTCACCCGGACCGTCACCCTGTCCGGCGTTCCGTTCCCGCCTCGGCAGGCGGCCAGCTTGAACTTCAGGTCCATGCAGACCCAGACCTCGGTCAGGCGGTTGTCCTTGTTGACCCGCACGTTCAGCCCGTCGGCCGTCATGCCGCGGTTGCGCTTGAGGAAGGCCGCCCGCACCTCGCCGGCGGTCATGGTCCCGTTCGGGCCGGGCTTCAGGTCCGGGACCTTCAGGCGCTCGCGCACCTCGCGGGCCTTCTTGAAATAGGCCTCGGGGGTGTCCCACTGGCAGGTGCCGTGCGCCTGCCATTCGTGCTGCAGCAGCCAGGGCGAGGGGGTCATGCACAGATTGGCCAGCACCGTGGCGGCGCTGATCGGCGGGCTGGGCTTGCAGTAGCGCGGGTGGACCCTGTCCGGTCCGTTCGGCCACAGGCCATGCACCGTGAAACCGAAATTGTTGTTCCGGCACTGGATCGTCTTGTCCGACTCCGGGATGCCCGCCCGGCAGGCCTCCGGCGACCAGAACAGGGCCAGCAGGTAGGCGGCGGTCGGCACGTCGGTGTGGATCTGGTCGGCGGGCGGGACCTCGGCCGGGGCGGGGATCACGCTGGGCGGGACCGCGCAGGCCTTGAGGCTGGACGCCTGGGCGGCGCCGGCCAGGGCCAGGGCCGCGAGGGCGGCCACGATTGCGGTGATCTTCGACGACGCCATGCCAACCTCGCATCCGCTCGTCCCGCCGAAAGCCGGGACCCAAGCCGAGCTTGTCATTTACGCTCGGCGCCCGCTTCGGCCAAGCCGGCTACCGCCGCGCCTCGGTCGCCATCCGCACCGCCAGGCCGCCCAGCACCGAAGCCATCAGCCAGCGCTGGACCAGGGCGAAGCTGGGGCGGGTGGCCAGGAAGCCGGCGATCGTGCCGGCGGCCAGGCAGATGCAGCCATTCACCGTCAGGCTGATGGCGATCTGGCTGCCGCCCAGCGCCAGGGACTGGCCGAGCACCGCGCCCCGGTGCGGGTCGATGAACTGCGGCAGCAGCGACAGGTACAGCATCGCCGCCTTGGGGTTCAGCAGGTTGGTCAGGAAGCCCATGCTGATCAGCTTGGCCGCGCTGTCCTTGGGCAGGGCGCGCACCTGGAACGGCGAGGCGCCGCCCGGCCGGATCGCCTGCCAGGCCAGCCAGGCCAGGTACAGCGCGCCGCCGAACCGCAGGATGTCGTAGGCGATCGGGGCGGCCATCAGCAGGGCGGTGATGCCCAGGGCCGCGCAGACCAGATAGACCACGAAGCCGGCGGCGGTGCCGGCCAGCGACACGATCCCGGCCCAGCGGCCCTGGCTGATCGAGCGGCTGACCAGATACAGCATGTTCGGCCCCGGGGTCAGGGCCATGCCCAGACAGACCAGGCAGAAGGCGATCCAGGTCTTGGCTTCGGGCATGGGCGGACTCCTCGAGCGAACGGGGCTGTGTACACCGGTCCGCGGCCAAGGTTGAACCAGCTTTCCTGGCCCCGGCGACAGAACCTCGGCGGTGGGTTCCAATCGCGCCGATATTTCTGAGAATGATTATCATTGCATCGCAGCAACGCTCCAGATAAGAACGCCTCGCAATTACGAAAAGGCCGCGCGCACGTGACGGTCCGCTGGGGTTCCAACATGCAAAAGACTTCCAAGCCGGCCGTCGCCGGCGTTCGCAGCCAGGCCCGCGCCGCCCTGGGCGCCGCCGCCGTCGCCGGCCTGGCCGGCCTGACCCTGGTCCCCGCCCTGGCGACCGCCGCCGCCCCTGACGCCGACGCGCCCATGGCCACGGCCGGCCCCGCCGACAGCGCCACCGAGGTGTCGGGCGTCAAGGTCGACGGCAAGCGCGCGACCGCCGAGGTCCAGTCGCCCAAGCTGACCGCCTCGCTGGTCGACACCCCCAAGGCCATCACCGTGATCCCCGAGCGGATCATCCGGCAGACCGCCGCCACCTCGCTGCAGGACATCCTGCGCACCTCGCCGGGTATCACCTTCGGGGCGGGGGAGGGCGGCCAGCCCCTGGCCGACCGTCCGTTCATCCGCGGCCAGGCCTCGGGCAACAACGTCTTCGTGGACGGCATCCGCGACAGCGGCGGCCAGACGCGCGAGGTGTTCAACCTCGAGCAGGTCGAGGTCGTGAAGGGGCCCGACAGCGCCTATAGCGGCCGCGGCTCGGGCGGCGGCAGCATCAACCTGACCTCCAAGAGCCCCAAGGCCGACGATTTCGCCACCGGCTCGCTCGGCGTCGGGACCGACGAATATGTCCGGGCCACGGTCGACCTGAACCACAAGATCAACGACAGCGTCGCGGTGCGGCTGAACCTGCTGGGCACGCAGGGCAATACGCCCGGCCGCAAGGCGGTGGACTTCGACCGTTGGGGGATCGCGCCGTCGATCGCCTTCGGCCTGAACGGCCCGACCCAGCTGGTGGCCAGCTACTATCACCTCGACGGAAACAACATGCCCGACTACGGCGTGCCGCTGTTCACCAAGGTGACCGGCGTGGCGCGCGACGCCTCGGGCATCCTGCCGGTCGACCGCGACAGCTTCTATGGCCTGAAGGCCCGCGACTACCAGAAGACCAAGGCCGACATCGCCACGGTGTCGTTCGACCACCAGATCAGCGAGAACCTCGGCGTCCGCCAGGTGCTGCGTTATTCCAAGACCCTGAACGACTACATCCTGACCAATCCCGGCGACGCCGGCCCGGCCCAGCTGATCGACGGCGTCTGGTGGATGAAGCGGGGCACCAAGACCCGCTGGAACCCGACCACCACGATCGCGGCGGTCACCGACCTGCACGGCAAGGCCATGACCGGCGCCGTCGAGCACAGCTTCGACATCGGCCTGGAGCTGAGCCGCGAGAAGAATCTCAACGCCACCTATACGACCTTCACGACCTCGGGCTCGGCCTGCCCCACCGGCTACAAGTACGCGGCCAGCGGCGCGGTCACGACCCGGGAGGTGCTGGGGGCCGGCGACTGCACCAACGTCTTCGCTCCCAACGCCGGCGACCCCTGGACCGGGATCACCAATCGCGGCCCGGCCAACCGCAACATCGCCAAGACGGCGGCGATCTACGGCTTCGACACGATCAAGTTCGGCGACAAGTGGCTGCTGAACCTGGGCGTCCGCTACGACAACTACCAGAGCCTGGGCCACGACTACGCGACCACCAACGCCAATGGGGTGTTCACCGTCACCGGGATCACCTACCGCAAGGCCGAGTGGAGCTTCACCAACTACCAGGCCGGCCTGGTCTACAAGCCGACCGAAGCCTCCAGCCTCTACATCTCCTACGGCACCGCCTCGACCCCGCCGGGCGTGGCGGGCGGCGACCAGAACAGCAACGGCACGAACGGCACGGGCAACCTGGCCAACCAGACGCTCGAGCCGGAAGACAGCGAAAGCTTCGAGGCCGGCGCCAAGGTCAACGTGTTCAACGACGCCCTGGCCCTGTCGGCGGCCCTGTTCAAGACCACTCGCAAGAACGCCCAGATCCAGGTCGACGCGGGCGTCTACCAGCAGGTCGGCGAGACCCAGGTGAAGGGCTTCGAACTGGGCGTGTCGGGCAACATCACGCCCAAGTGGCAGGCGTTCGGCGGCTATACCTACATGGACAGCGAACTGGTCCGCGGCGCCTATAACGGCGTCAACCAGGGCGACACTCTGGCCAACACGCCCAAGAACACCTTCAGCCTGTTCACGACCTACCGGGTGACGCGGCCGCTGTCGCTGGGCGGCGGAGCCTATTACGTCTCCAAGACCTTCGGCGGCAACCAGGGCGGGGCCGGCGGCGGCGCCAACGGCGTCTACCTGCCGTCCTACTGGCGCTACGACGCCTTCGCCAGCTACACGGTCAACGACCGGGTGGACGTGCAACTCAACGTCCAGAACCTGGCCGACAAGCGTTACTTCACCAAGACCAACGGTGTCCACCACGCCGACCCGGCCCCCGGCCGGCAGGCGATCCTGACCTTGAACGTCAAGTACTGATCCTCTTCCTCCCCGGAGTTGATCGTACCGACGTCCAAGCCTCGCCCGGGAGCGGCCCCTCCCGGGCGAGGCGATATTTTTCTGCCCAACCCTTTATCCGAAGGATAAATAGCCGTATTTCAAAGGTTTAGAGCGCGACGAGCGCCAAAACCGGCTTCCACTTTTGGCTGTCGCGCTCTAGGAGTCGGGCCATGATGATCCAGATCCCCGACGTCCTGACGCCCGACGAGGTCGCCCATTGCCGGGCCGTGCTCGACGCGGCCGAGTGGATCGACGGCAACGCCACCTCGGGCTTCCAGGCGGCGATGGCCAAGACCAACCTGCAACTGCCGCAGGACGGGGCGGCGGCCCGCGAGGTCGGGGCGATCATCGTCCAGGCCCTGCAGGCCAACCCTCTGTTCGTCTCGGCCGCCCTGCCGCGCACCATCCTGCCGCCGCTGTTCAACCGCTACGGTGTCGGCATGGGTTTCGCCGGCCATGTCGACAACGCCATCCGCCGCGATCCCTCCACCGGCCAGCCGCTGCGCACCGACCTGTCGATCACGGTCTTCCTGAGCGAGCCCGACGCCTACGACGGCGGCGAACTGGTGGTCGAGGACGCCTATGGCAGCCACCTGGTCAAGCTGGCGGCGGGCGCGGCGATCCTCTATCCGGCCTCCAGCCTGCACCATGTGACGCCGGTGACGCGCGGCGCGCGGACGGCCAGCTTCTTCTGGATCCAGAGCCTGGTGCGCGACGACGGGCGGCGGGCCCTGCTGCTGGACATGGACGTGGCGATCCAGCGCCTGTCCGGCGCGGTGGGGGCCACCGATCCTTCGGTGCTGTCGCTGACCGGGACCTATCACAATCTTTTGCGGATGTGGGCCGAGGTCTGACACGCGGTCAGCGAACAATGATCGCCGGCGCCAACCATAAGTTTACCCTTCAGCTTCAGCATCGGGCTTCCAATCCCTGGAGCCGCGATGCCCTCGCCCCCGAAGTCCGCACGGTTGAGCGACGCCGAGAGCGCGCGATGGTTCTTCGACCACTCGCATGACCTGTTCGCCGTGGTGTCCCGCGGACGGTTCGCCACGGTCAACGCCGCCTGGACCCGGGTGACCGGCTGGACCCGGCAGGAGCTGATCGGCCAGCCCGCCCTGCGCTTCGTGCATCCGGAGTCGCACCAGGACTTCATCGAGACCGCCGCCTTGATCCGCGCCGCCGGCGAGGCCTTCAACCGCCTGAAGGTGACCTGCAAGGCCGGCGGCTGGGTGTGGCTGGAAGGCCAGTCGCGGCTGGGGCCGAACGGCGAGATGGTCGGCGCCTTCCGGGACGTCACCGCCGACATGGCCCGCCGCGCCGAGATCGCCGCCGCCCGCCAGACCCGCGAGCTGCTGGCCTCCTCGGCCGGCATCGGCATGTGGAGCTACGAGCCGCGCGAGCGGCGTATCGAGTGGTCCCGCGACCTCCTGGAGACCACGGGCCTGGGCCCCGAGACCATCGCCCGTCCCGAGCAGTTCTACGCCCGGCTGGATCCGGCCGAACGCGAGGGCCTGGTCGAGGCGTTCGAGCGCGCGGTGCGCACCGGCGCGGGCGATACGATCGAGCACCGCCTGCGCGGCGCGGGCGGCCAGTGGTTCACCTATCGCGCCACCTTCCGCACCGAGCCGTGCGCCGACGGCCTGTTCGCCCTGAAGGGGATCTCGCAGAACGTCACCGAGGTGGCCCGCACCCGCGACGCGGCCGTCTGGGGCGAGCGCCAGGCCCGGCGGCTGGTCGAGGAAGCCCCGTTCGCCGTGGCGCTCTATGATCGTGACCTGCGCCTGCGGGTGGTCAGCCCGCGCTTCCTGGAGATCTTCCAGGCCGACGAGGCGCGGGTCATCGGCCGCAGCCTGCACGAGCTGACCTCGGGCTCGCGCAAGCGCTTCGTGCGGGCCGTCGAGCGGGCCCTGACCGGCCAGACGGTGGTGCGGCGCGAGGACCAGTTGCACGACGGCCTGGGCCGCAGCCACACCCTGCGCTGGGAGGCCCGTCCCTGGCGCGACGCCGACGGGGCGATCGCCGGCGTCATCACCTACATGGACGACGTCACGGCCCTGTCGGAAGCCCGGCGCGAGGCCCGGGCCAACGCCCGGCGGCTGCGCGTGGCTCTGGGCGCGGCCCAAGCCGGGGTCTACGAGATCGATCACGCGGGCAAGGCCTTCTGGGGTTCGCCCGAGTTCCACCGCATCCTCGGCCGCAAGGTCACCTATGACGACGTGCGCAGCGCCGTCTGGCCGATGATCCACCCCGCCGACGTCGCGGCGGTCTACGCCGCCGCCGAGGCCCGCCGCCGCCCCGACGACGGCGATCGCGAGTCCGCGGGGCGCTCCTTCGACGTGCGCGTGATGACGCCGGACGGCGACGGCAAGTGGATCCGGATCTTCCACGAGGTGCGCACCGACGCCGGCGGCCGCATTCGCAAGGCGTTCGGCCTGATCCTCGACATCGACGACAAGAAGCGCGCCGAGCTGGCCCTGGTCGAGGCCGAACGCGCCGCCCAGGCCGCCAACGACGCCAAGGCCCAGTTCCTGGCCAATATGAGCCACGAGATCCGCACCCCGATGAACGGGGTGCTGGGGGTCATGCACCTGCTCAAGCGCGAGAAGCTGCCGGGCGAGGCGGACCACCTGCTGGGCGAGGCCCTGGCTTGCGGCCGCATGCTGTCGACCCTGCTGGACGACGTGATCGACTTCTCGCGGATCGAGGCCGGACGGCTGGACGTCACCCAGGAGGCCGTCGACCCCTGCGAGCTGGCGATGGGCGTGGCGCGGCTGCTGCGGGCCCAGGCCGAGCACAAGGGACTGGAGCTGAACGTCGACGCGCCCGACATGGGCCTGATCCTCACCGATCCCAGCCGGCTGCGCCAGGCGCTGTTCAACCTGGTGGGCAACGCCGTGAAGTTCACCCTGGCCGGCTCGGTGACCCTGAAGGTGCGCCGCCTCGAGGGGGGCGAGCCGCGCGTGGCCTTCGAGGTGATCGACACCGGCGTCGGCATCGCCGCCGAGGCCCAGGCGCGATTGTTCGAGCGGTTCCAGCAGGCCGACGCCAGCACCACCCGCCGGTTCGGCGGCTCCGGCCTGGGCCTGGCCATCACTCGGCGACTGGCCCAGATGATGGGCGGCGAGGTGGTGTTCACCTCGCGGGAGGGCGTCGGCTCGACCTTCCTGCTGACCATCGCCGCCCCGCCGGCCCAGGCCCGGTCGGCCGAAGCCGAGATGGCCGACAGCCTGTTGCAGGGGCTGAAGATCCTGGTGGTCGAGGACAACGCCACCAACCGCCTGGTCGCCCGCCGCATCCTCGAGCAGCTGGGCGCCAGCGTCGAGACCGCCGAGGACGGGCTGGACGGGGTGACGACGGCGGCGCGGGGCTTCGACCTGATCCTGATGGACGTGCAGATGCCCGGCATCGACGGCCTGGAGGCCGCCCGCCGCATCCGCAACCTGCCCGGCCCCGCCGCCAAGACGCCGATCATCGCCCTGACCGCCAACGTCCTGTCGCACCAGCGGACCGCCTACCTGGCGGCGGGCATGGACGGCGTCGCCGCCAAGCCGATCTCGCCCGAAGCCCTGATCGGCGAGATTGTCCGGCTGGCGGGCGCGGGGGCGGGCGACGAGGCCGCGGTGGCTTAGGTCCTCCCCCACTGGGAGGATCCGCCTTCCCACGCCGCCTGAAACCACGCTAAGCATTCCCCCAAGAAACACCGGGGGAAACCACGCATGACGGCCCAGGCTCAGGGTGAGGACCGCGCCTCGATGCGCACCGTGGTGGCGGCGTCGTCCGCCGGCACGGCCTTCGAGTGGTACGACTTCTTCATCTTCGGCAGCCTGGCCCAGGTGATCTCCAAGACCTTCTTCACGGGCCTGTCCGAGACCGCCGGCTATGTGGCGGCCCTGGCCCTGTTCGGGGTGGGCTTCGCCTTCCGGCCGCTGGGCGCGCTGGTGTTCGGCAAGATCGGCGACCAGGCCGGCCGCAAGGGCGCGTTCCTGGCCACCGTGCTGCTGATGGGCGGGGCGACCTTCGCCATCGCCCTGTTGCCGACCTACCAGCAGGCGGGGATCATCTCGCCGATCCTGCTGATCCTGATGCGCTGCGTGCAGGGCTTCGCCCTGGGCGGCGAATATGGCGGGGCGGCGATCTATGTGGCCGAGCATTCGCCGCCGGACCAGCGCGGCTGGTCGACCTCGTGGGTGCAGACCTCGGCGGCGTTCGGCCTGTTCGGCGCCCTGCTGGTGATCCTGGCGACCCGCTGGGCCCTGGGCCACGCCGTCGGGCCCGACGCCTTCGACGCCTGGGGCTGGCGCATCCCGTTCGCCGTCTCAATCGGCCTGCTGGGCGTGTCGGTCTGGATGCGCCTGAAGCTGACCGAGAGCCCGGCCTTCGCGCGGATGGAGGCCGAGGGCGCGGCCTCCAAGGCCCCCTACGCCGAGGCGTTCGGCCAGTGGAAGAACCTCAAGCTGGTGCTGCTGGCCTTCTTCGCCATGATGTCGGCCCAGGGGGCGGTCTGGTACACCAGCTTCTTCTACGTCCAGACCTTCATGGAGAAGTTCCTCAAGGTCTCGCCCGGCGCGATCAACGGGCTGATGATGGCGGCCACCGCGGTCAGCGCGGTGTTCTACGTCGTGTTCGGCTGGCTGTCGGACCGGATCGGCCGCAAGCCGGTGATGCTGTGCGGCATGACGCTGGCCCTGCTGTTCTACTTCCCCGGCTTCCACCTGCTGGAGCGCGCCGCCAACCCGGCCCTGGCGGAAGCCACGGCCCGCGCGCCGGTCAGCGTCACCGCCGATCCCAAGGACTGCGCCCTGCAATTCGACCCGGTGGGCAAGGCCGCCTTCGTCTCGTCCTGCGACATCGCCAAGAGCGCCCTGGCCAACGCCGGGATCTCCTACGCCAACCACGCCGGCCCCGCCGGCTCGGCGGCGGTGGTCCAGGTCGGCGACGCGCGGATCGTGTCGCAAAGCGCCAAGGGCCTGCCGGCCAAGGAGGCCAAGGCGGTCAAGGCCGGCGGCGAGGCCGCCATCAAGGCCGCCCTGGCCCGGGCCGGCTATCCGACCAAGGCCGATCCGGCGCGGATGAACTGGTGGGGCATGTTCGGCGTGCTGCTGGTCTTCGTGATCGCCGCCACCGCCCTGTTCGGGCCCCTGGCCGCCTGCCTGGTCGAGCTGTTCCCGACGCGGGTGCGCTATACGGCCCTGTCGCTGCCCTATCACATCGGCACGGGCTGGATCGGCGGCTTCGTGCCGTTCAGCGCCTTCGCCATCGTGGCGGCGGTGGGCAACATCTATGCCGGGCTCTGGTATCCGGTGTTCTTCACCCTGATCAGCGTGCTGACGACCCTGTTCCTGCTCCCGGAGACCAAGGACCGCAGCCTGGACTAGGGTCCGGATTCAATTGGATCGTTGATTTTCAGTTGTCATCCCGGCCGAAGGTCCGCCTGGCGGACCGTAGAGCCGGGACCCAGGGGCGACCGTACTGCGCCGGCCCCTGGGTCCCGGACAAGCGCTATGCGCTTTCCGGGATGACAACGAATTGGAGCGCCGATTTCGCTTGGGTATCACCGACACGTAATTGAGGGCGGTCCCTAGATCACCTCGACCGCCACGGCCGCCGCCGCCAGGGCGTGGACGACGGCGGGGTCGACGGGGGCCACGATCAGCCGGACGACCTGCTTGCCCTCCTGGGCCAGGGCCACCAGGGTTTCCGCGGCGACCTGCGCCGGGTCCAGCCGCTGGGCGTCGCGGCGGGCCAGGGTCACGATCTCCGGATCGGCGCCCTCGTCGGCGACCAGCACGTCGGCCGCGCCCAGGGCCCGCAGGGCCCTCAGCGTCAGCAGGTCGGACGGCCCCTTGCCGGCGATGAACCGCACCTTGCCCTCGCGGCCGACGCCCTTGGCCAGGGCCTGGCGGAACAGCTCGGTCGCCTTGTCCATGTCGCCGGCCATGGCGGCCTGGGCGGCCTCGCCGGCCACGGCGTCGCGCAGGAAGGCCCGGCGCTCGTGCAGGACGGGCAGGGCGGCGCGCACCTCGTCCTGGAACCTGCGCAGCAGGGCCGCCACGCGCCCGGCGCCTTCCGGAACCTGGGCTTCGATGTCGTTGCGCAGCTTGGTGGCCAGGGTCGGCGAGCCGCCGCCGGTGCCGACCGCCGCCACCACCTCGCCGCGGTCGATCACCGCCGGGGTGTTGAAATCGCTCATGGCCGGCTTGTCGACGACATTGACCAGCACCCGCGCCGCGCGGGCCGCGCTGGCCGCCGCCTGCAGGAACACCTCGTCGTCGCCGGCCACGAAGGCCAGCACCGCCCCGGCATAGGTCCCCGGCAGGAAGGCGGCGTGGCCGTCCACCCGCACCACGGTCGCCGGCGAGCCGTCGAACAGCCGCGCCTTGTTGTCGGCGGCCTCGCCGCTGCCGGCGATCACGACCCTGCGGCCGGCCAGGGGGAAATAGGCGGGAAAGGAGTCCAAGGGCGCGGGTCCTGAAGGCGAGGCCAAGCGAATGTGCCAGTCAGGCTAGCCTGACTGCAGCGAGATTTCACTGGCGGGATTGGGTCTGAGCAGTGTTAGATTCGCTCAGGTCGGGTCATCGGGCCCCACTTTTCGCTTGGGAGGCGAAAGCCATGACGTCGATGTTGGACATCAACGGCAAGACGGTCAGCGTGAAAGCGGCCCCCGAGACCCCCCTGCTGTGGGTGTTGCGCGACGAGCTGGGCCTGACCGGCACGAAGTTCGGCTGCGGCATGGCCCAGTGCGGGGCCTGTACGGTCCATGTCAACGGCGACCCGGTGCGCTCGTGCGTGACGCCGATCGCGGCCCTGGCGGGCGCCAAGATCGCCACCATCGAGAGCCTGGGCGGAACCCATCCGCTGCAGCAGGCCTGGGTCCGGCACGACGTCCCGCAGTGCGGCTACTGCCAGTCGGGCCAGATCATGTCGGCCGCCGCCCTGCTGGCCCAGACCAAGGCGCCCAGCGACGAGGACATCGACAACGCCATGAGCGGCAACATCTGCCGTTGCGGCACCTACCAGCGCATCCGCGCCGCCATCAAGGACGCCGCCGGCCTGACCGCGGCCCCGATGGTCGCCGCGCCGGCGGCCGCCAAGCCCCTGGCCTCCAACGACGTCGACGACGAGATCGCCGCCGCCTCGGGCTCGACCGGCCGGGGAGTGGGCCAATGAACGGGCCGTTCGAGAAATTGCGCCGCCAGGACGGCGTCAGCCGCCGCGACCTGGTGGTCGGCGCGACCCTGGTCGGCGGCGCCCTGCTGGTCGGCTGCTCGCCGGCCGACCTGATGAGCGCGGGTTCCAAGGTCGAGCCCGGCGCCTTCGGGCCGTTCATCCAGTTCGATCCGGACGGGGCGGTGACGGTGCTGTCCAAGCACATCGAGTTCGGCCAGGGCAACCACGCGGGCCTGGCGGCCATCGTCGCCGAGGAGCTGGACGCCGACTGGAGCCGGGTCAAGGTCGTCCACGCCCCCGCCAACGCCAAGCTCTACGGCAATGCCACGGCCGGCATCCAGCTGACCGGCGGCTCGTCGGCGATCTCCAATTCCTGGGAGCAGCTGCGCAAGGCCGGGGCGGCGGCGCGGGCGATGTTCGTTCAGGCGGCGGCGAGCCGCTGGAACCTCCCGGTCGGCCAGATCACCGTCAAGGACGGGGTCGTCAGCGGCGGCGGCAAGAGCGCCGGGTTCGGCGAGCTGATCGCCGACGCCGCCAAGGTGACGCCGCCCGAGACCCCGGTCCTGAAGGATCCCAAGACCTTCACCCTGATCGGCACGGACCGGGTGCGCCGCAAGGACAGCCTGATCAAGAGCACCGGCGCGGCCCGCTACACCCAGGACGTCCAGCTGCCGAACATGCTGGTGGCGGTGGTCGCCCACCCGCCGCGCTTCGGCGCCGTGGTGAAGAGCTTCAACGCCGACGACGCCAGGAAGGTGGCCGGCGTGGTCGACGTCCACGAGATCCCGACCGGGGTGGCGGTGCTCGCCGACACCACCTACGCCGCCCGCATGGGCCGCGAGGCCCTCAAGGTCGAGTGGGACGAGGGCAAGGCCGAGACCCGAAGCTCGTCGGCGATCGCCCAGCAGTGGCGCGACATCGCCGCCGGCAAGGGCCCCTCCGACCTGAAGTGGGAGGCGTTCGATTCCAAGGGCGACGCGGCGGCGGCCTCGGCCGGCAAGGGGACCTCGGTGTTCGAGACCACCTACGACTTCCCCTATCTGGCCCATGCGACCATGGAGCCGATGAACTGCGTGGCGATCGTCGACGGCAACAAGGTCAAGCTGATCCACGGCTCCCAGGCCCAGACCCTGGACCAGATGAACGCCGCCAAGATCGTCAAGACCCTGCCCGGCTCGGTCGAGGTCGAGACCCTGTTCGCCGGCGGTTCGTTCGGCCGGCGGGCCAACTTCCCGTCCGACTACGTGGCCGAGTGCGTGACCATCGCCCACAAGGTCGGAAAGGGCCGCCCGGTGAAGCTGGTCTGGACCCGGGAGGACGACATGCTGGCCGGCTTCTTCCGGCCGCTGGTCCACCATGCGGTGCGGGTGACGCTGGACAAGGACGGCTATCCGGCCACCTGGCGCCACCGGATCGTCACCCAGTCGATCATGAAGGGCTCGCCCATGCCCATGAAGGGCCCCGACCAGACCGCGATCGAGGGGACGGCCGGCTCGCCCTACCTGAAGGCCACCCCGGTCGTCGACGCCCAGCTGGCCCTGCCCGAGGGCGGCGTGCCGGTCCTGTGGTGGCGGTCGGTGGGCGCGACCCACACCGCCTTCGTCATGGAGCACACGATCGACCAGCTGGCGCTGAAGGCCGGCAAGGACCCCGTCGACTATCGTCGGACGCTCTACGCCAAGGCCGGCGCCCAGCGGCACCTGGCGGCGCTGAACCTGGCGGTCGAGAAAGCCGGCCCGGCGCCGGCCGCGGGCTTCACGCGCGGCGTGGCCGTGCACGAGAGCTTCGGCTCGGTGGTCGCCCAGGTGGCCGAGGTCAAGCTGGTCGACGGCCATCCCCGGGTCGGCCGGGTGGTCACGGCCATCGACTGCGGCGTGGCGGTCTCGCCCGACCAGGTCGCGGCCCAGATGGAGGGCGGGACCTGCTTCGGCCTGTCGGCGGCGCTGTATGGCGAGATCACCCTGACGGACGGCAAGGTCGACCAGAGCAATTTCGACACCTACCGCGTGCTGCGGATGAACGAGGCGCCCACGGTCGAGACCCATATCGTGCCTTCGGGCAATCCGCCCAGCGGCGTCGGCGAGCCGGGCACGCCGGTCATCGCCCCGGCCGTGGCCAACGCGCTCCTGGCCCTGTCCAGGACCCCGACCACCCGCCTGCCGTTCGTGCGGGCCGAGGCCTGAGGGCCGGGCGCGCGACGATGGCGGGGCGTCCGGCGTAGCGAAATTCGATACGGTTTTGACGTGGCGCGCCCTCTGGTGACGTCATCAGTCAAGTCTTGCTGGACGTGAGGCGAGCCGCGAACCATTTTAGCGGCATGGTGGACTCCGGCGACAACCTGGGCTTCGAGCGGCTCACCCCCCGCGAGCGGGAGATTCTGCGGCTGATCGCCCAGCATCGCCAGTCGAAGGAAATCGCCCGCCTGCTGCGGCTGTCGCCCAAGACGGTCGAGATGCACGTGCTCAGCGCGCGGCGCCGACTGGCCGGCCTGAACCGCCGCGACGCCGCCCTGGCGTTCATCGCCTGGGAAACCGACCCCGGTAATGACTACCGTAAGCAATCAGCTGAGCTAGCCACGGCCCAGTTGGAGGGCTCTTCTCGTTTCAACAGCGAGAGCAGCCATGACGAAATCTTCCACGAACAGTCCGAACCCGACCTCGGCCTTTTTCATCGCGAGTTGGCAGTCCCTCGAAGAGGGCCTGACCCTGATGGCGGGAACGCCCGAGCGTGGTCGGCTGGTGGCGGAGACGGTCTCGGCCCTGCGCAAGGCGCAGGCGGCGGGCGATCCTCCGGGCAAGCTGCTCCTGAGGGTCCTGGCCGCGACGGCCTTCCTGGCGGACGACACGCCGCTCCGTATGGAAGGAGTTGGCGCGATGACCTGACTCCCTTGCAATGGCTGGGTCTGATCCTCGCGGTCGCCACCCTGGGCGGAATCCTGCTCGGGACGGTCACGATGGGCGCCCATGAATTCCTCTACGCCCTCCAGCGGTTCCGCGAGGGCTGGAGCCCGCCCCCGGCGCCCTGAGCGCCGAGTTTCCAGAAGCATCTTGATAGACTTGAACGTGCGGGGGGGTACCCGTGCGACCGGGAGAGTCATGCCATGAAACGCACTGAAGCCGCCCGAGCCGGCGCTGAAAAGCTGATGCGCGCCGAGGCCGCGATCGACGCCGCCCTGCGCGAAACCGCCGAACTGATGGGCCTGTTGCCCTCGCTCCGACTGGAAACCAAGCTGTCGGCCGTGATCGGCCAGGAAGCCGTCGCCAACCTGGGCGAGACCCTGGCCCACATCGTTTCGGCCCGCCGGACGATCATCGAGACCCACAGCGCCCTGGCCATCGTGCGGGCCCAGATCGGCTGCGGCGCCATGGCCGGCGGCGACCTGGACAAGGGTCCGGAAGTGCCGCGCACCGGCGGCTTCCACGCCGTACGCGGCGGCCTGGCCGCCTGATCCGCTGTTTCACCTCGTCCGCGCACGGCGCGAACCGTGCGCGACCCAAGAAAGATGATGTGCCATGAGCACCGCCCAAACCCTTCGGCAGCCGCAGGACTCGACGGCCGATGACCTGACGGAATTCCGCCAACACCTGCGCACCCTCGGGCCCGTCGAGCGCCGGATCCTGTCCGTGCTGATGCCCCAGCTGGTCGCCCTCGACCAGGCCGGCGACACCGATGGTGCGCTGAGCATCATCGAGGAGGTGAAAACCATCCTGTGGGAAGGCCGCCGCACGCGGCACTGACTCCAGGTTGCTGTTCGCCGAACCACGCTTGCGGCATGGTGGCGCTCGAACTTGGTTTCGAGCGCCACGGCCGTGCAGACCCACACCATCATTTCCTTGATTCTGGCCGTCCTGATCTGCGGCCTCGCGATGTGGCGCGGTGATCGGAGCGCCCGCTGGATCGGCGCGGCCTTCCTCGCCGACTGGGTTGGCTCCCTGCTGGTCCACCGCCGCCAGACCCTCAACGCCGACTACGGGGTGCTGGCGATCGACATGGTGACGCTGGCGGCGTTCGTCTGGATCTCGATGCGGACCCGGCGCCTCTGGACGATCGTCGCCTCGGCCTTCATGGCGATCATCGTGGCCTCGCACGTGGCGGTGATGATCGATTTCCGGGTGACCATCAACACGCTGAAGGCCAGCATGGCGATCTGGAGCTACGGGGTTCTGGCCTGCATCGCGTTCGGGACCTGGGCCGCCGCGCGTCGGCATGGCCACGCCGCCTCCTGAGCGATCACCCGTCGAGCGATCACCTGTCGCGGGCCAGGTCCTCGGGCCGGTCGACATCGAACAGCACGCCGGCGTCCGCGGCGTCGACCAGCGCCAGCCGCGCGCCCATCCCGGCCAACGTCGCGCGCGCGCCGACGTCGCCCTCCAGGGCGCGCAGGGCTGGAAAGCAGGCGCGGCCGAACAGCACCGGATGCCCGCGCCGTCCCGCGAAGCGCGGCGCGACGGCGTCGACGCCCGGAACCAGCGCGCGGACCAGGTCGCCGGCGAGGCCGGGAGGAACGCGCGGCATGTCGCCCAGGAACACCAGGGCGCCGTCCTCGCCGGGCGCCAGGGCCGCGATCCCCGCCCGCAGCGAGGCGCCCATGCCCTCGGCGGCGTCGGCCGCCACCACGATCTCGAAATCGGCGTCCCGGCCCAGTCCCCGGGCATGATCGGCGGCGAAGGCGGCCAGGTCCGGATCGCCGTCGGTGACCAGCAGAACCCGCCGAACCGGGGCCGCGAAGGCCGCGTCCAGGGCGCCGGCCACCAGCGGACGGCCCTCGAACGGCGCCAGCAGCTTGCGGTCGCCGGGATGTCTGGCGAACCGGCGCCCGGCCCCCGCCGCCAGGACCACGGCGTCGCACCCTGCGCTTTTGCTTTCCGCCATGCCCTCACGCGCCTATTCTGTCCGCAGACATGACGCCCTATGACGCCAGCCCCGCGCAAGCGGCAAGCCATTCCCCGCGCCTGCCCAGCCGCCTGATCGACGGCTTCGGCCGCGCGGTGACCTATCTGCGCGTCTCGGTCACCGACCGCTGCGACCTGCGCTGCACCTATTGCATGGCCGAGCACATGACCTTCCTGCCGAAGGCGGAGGTCCTGTCGCTGGAGGAGCTGGATCGCCTGGCCTCGGCCTTCGTGGACCTGGGCGTGCGCAAGCTGCGGCTGACCGGCGGCGAGCCCTTGGTCCGCAAGGGGATCATGACCCTGGTCGAGGGCCTGTCGCGCCACCTGCGGTCCGGGGCCCTGGACGAGCTGACCCTGACCACCAACGGCACCCAGCTGGCCGGTCACGCCGCCGACCTGGCCCGGCTGGGGGTCCGGCGGATCAATGTCTCGCTCGACACCCTAAAGCCCGACCTGTTCCGCAAGCTGACCCGGGGCGGCGACCTGTCCAAGGTGCTGGCCGGGATCGACGCGGCCCTGGCGGCCGGGATCCAGGTCAAGGTCAACGCCGTGGCCCTCAAGCACGACAACGCCGGCGAACTGCCGGCCCTGATCCAGTGGGCGCACGGCCTGGGCGCCGACATGACCCTGATCGAGACCATGCCGCTGGGCGAGATCGACGAGGACCGCACCGACCAGTACCTGTCGCTGCAGGATGTCCGCCGCGACCTCTCGTCGTTCTGGACCCTGACGGACCTGGCCTACGCCACCGGCGGCCCGGCCCGCTATGTCCGGGTCGAGGAGACCGGCGGGCGGCTGGGCCTGATCACCCCGCTGAGCCACAATTTCTGCGAGGCCTGCAATCGGGTGCGCCTGACCTGCACCGGCACGCTGCACACCTGCCTGGGCCGCGACGACGCCAGCGACCTGCGGGCGGTGATCCGCGGCGGGGCCGACGAGGCGGGTCTGGAGCGGGCGATCTTCGCGGCCATCGGCGCCAAGCCGCAGGGCCACGACTTCCGGATCGACGGCGCGCGGCCGGCGGTGGCCCGCCACATGTCGACGACGGGCGGTTAGGGGGCGGTCGACCGTGGCGCGGGTTCTGCTGTTTGGACGTTTGGCCGACCAGGCCGGCTGGCGCGACCGCACCGTCGAGGCCGGCTCGATCGCCGACCTGCGCCGGGCCCTGGCGGATGGCGACGCCGCCCTGGGCGAGGCCCTGGCCGGTCCGGGCGTGCAGGTGGCGGTCGACAAGGTCCTGGTTCGCGGCGAGGCCAACCTGGCGGCCGGGACCGAGGTGGCGTTCCTGCCGCCGATGAGCGGCGGATGACGATCCTCCCGTCCATCAGCCTGACCGCCCAGGCCTTCGAGCCGGGAACCTTGCTGACGACCTTCTGCGCCGGCCGCGACGAGACCGGCGCGGTGGCCAGCTTCGTGGGCCTGGCGCGGGCCGAGCGGGGCCAGGCCATCGCCCTGGAGCTGGAGGCCTATCCCGGCTTCACCGATGCGGCGATCGCCGCCTTCGCCGAAGAGGCCAAGGCGCGGTTCGAGCTGCAGGACTACCGGATCGTTCATCGCATCGGCCGGATCGCGCCGGGCGAGGCGATCGTCTTCGTGGCCACGGCGGCGGGCCATCGCCGCGCCGCCTTCGAGGCCTGCGACTTCCTGATGGACTATCTGAAGAGCCGCGCGCCGTTCTGGAAGAAGGAGCACGGCCCCGACGGCGACCGCTGGATCGAGCCGACGGCTCGCGATAGGACCGACGCGGAACGCTGGGATTAGGAGAGCATCAATGTCGGCAGGCCTCACCCCGGGCGGCGGGATCAAGCCGGAACTTCCGTTCAAGCCGGTGCGGGTGGCGATCCTGACCGTCTCCGACACCCGCGACGAAACCACCGACACCTCGGGCCAGCTGCTGGTCGACCGCGTCAAGGACGCCGGCCACGACCTGGCCGGCCGGGCGGTGGTTCGCGACGACATCGAGACGATCCGCGGGACGGTGCGCGACTGGATCGCCGGCGGCCAGGTCGACGCGATCGTCACCACCGGCGGCACCGGCCTGACCGGCCGCGACGTCACGGTCGAGGCCCTGGAGCCGCTGTTCGACAAGAGGATCGACGGCTTCTCGGTGGTGTTCCACCTGGTCAGCTACGCCTCGGTGGGCCTGTCGACCCTGCAGAGCCGCGCCACGGCCGGCCTGATCGACGGGGTGTTCGTGTTCTGCCTGCCGGGCAGCAACGGAGCGGTCCGCGACGGCTGGGACAAGGTCATCTCCGCCCAGCTCGACAGCCGCCACAGGCCCTGCAACATGGTCGAACTGATGCCCCGACTCCTGGAACAATAGGGCTGCTGGAACCGTGACCCGCCTGACCCACATCGACGACCAGGGCCGCGCCCGGATGGTGGACGTCTCGGACAAGGCCGAGACGGCCCGCGAGGCGATCGCCGTCGGCTTCGTGCGCATGGCCCCCGAGACCCTGGCCCTGGCGATCTCCGGAACCGGCCGCAAGGGCGACGTCCGCGCCGTGGCCGAGATCGCCGGAGTCATGGCGGCGAAGAAGACCTCGGACCTGATCCCCCTGTGCCACCCCCTGGCCCTGTCCAAGGTCGAGGTCTCGATCGAACCGGCCGAGGGCGGGCTGGCGGTGATGGCCCGCGTCAAGCTGAAGGGCCAGACGGGCGTGGAAATGGAGGCCCTGACCGCCGTCTCGGTGGCCTGCCTGACCATCTACGACATGCTCAAGGCCGCCGAGAAGGGCATGGTCATCGAGACCGTGCGCCTGGTTGAGAAGACCGGCGGGAAATCGGGGGATTGGCGGGCGGAGTAGGGGTTGGCGGGGACGGGGGTGATGGCTCTAGCAGGCTGTTGAAAAAGTCGCTCCGACAGGCCGATTTCCGCGATTTGGCTGGCTTAGCGTGAACTGAAACCAAATCCGCCCATTGAAAACATTGGCCCTTTTGATTCCACTCGGGTGACTTCAGCCTCTTCGAAGGGGTCAAAAATCGAATTTCAACAGCCTGCTAGGTGACGTTGCGAGGTTCTGCTCTCCGGTAGTTGCGTGGCTCAATCTGCAACGCTCCCGCTCAGAGAAACATGACAGGCTTCACTCCGACGTTTCGAAGGCGCGGGCGGAGCACAGCTGAAGTTCAGCATCAAAACCGTGGTCAAGCTAAGCCACTTCGTGCCACAGTCGCATGTAGTCGCGTTGCCCGATTCCGTTGAGAGCGGAGATTATAGCGGTGAGAAGCGGTTGGACCTTGCCTTTGCGGATAAAGCGCTTCGCTACATTTGCGAGAGCCAAGTGAAGGCCCGCAAGGAACTTGGCGATGACGCTGCGGCGCAGCTTCAGGCCCGCCTCGCCGATATTGAGGTGATCGACGCCATCACGGAGCTGACCTGGGTTCCAGTGACTCTTGGGTCGACAGCCATTGATATCGAATTTTACCCGGGTTTTCGCTTGATCGCCGCGGCAAATGAAGCCAATCCGCCGCTCCAAGGAAATGCCGTTGATTGGACCAAGGTGGAACGATTGCTGCTGAAGAAGCTTGAAAGAGCATGAGCGACCATTCTGCCTTTGAACGGGATTGGCGTGTGTCGCCGGGCGCGACCGTTCAAGACATCATGTCAGCCCGCAATCTGCTCCGTGGAGACGTTAGCGCACTCCTGGACCTGTCGCCGGAGGATCTGGACAGCCTTATCAAGGGCGACCGGGTTATCGACCTGGATCTCGCCGAACGGCTAGCTGACGTTTTCGGGACCAGCACGCCCTTTTGGATCAAGCGTGATCAGCTATATCGGCAGGCGCCTGTTAGCGCGGATGGCGATGCCCTAGCCTCCGAACAGGCGCGCTTTCTCGATCAACTGCCTCTACGAGATATGAAAGTCCTCGGTTGGCTGGACGACCTGGACGGGATCAGCAGGCGTGAGGCGGCGCTGCGCTTTTTCGAGGACGACTATGGCGACTGCGTATGTAGGTTCTGTAGTAGATTGACGACATGTCGTTCTGGAGCTTAACGACTTGTCTCAGCTTCTCTGTCTTGCCGTCGTAATCCTTCGTAAGTGCATAGATTGACAGAAGGCGAGCCATGTCGCCCCAAAATGGCGTAAGGGGGGCTGTTGCGGCGATCGCATTTTCAACTCCCGCAGCGCGCTCGGTTCGGATCTGCTTCTCGATGGCTATGAGCTGCCGGATCTCGGGCCATTGATCGCCGGGCGGCATGGCGGGCATAGCCGTTGTCGGCTGGAGGCCCTCTTGGAGATACAAATCCACCTGATCTCTAAATTTGTCATAGATGTGCAGGCTTCCCACTAGGTGTTTGTATTTCCCGAGTTTATATCCAAGCTCGTTGGCGACAATTTCTTGAAGCATAGTGAACGTGAATACGTCGTGGGGGAGGCCCCAGTACGCGTCATTCGATCGCATATGCACGATGAGGTGCAAAAAGCCGTTTCTTTGGAGAAATTGAAGCGTGCAAGTGCATGGAACGTCTTTTCGCTTCTTAAGAATGTCCTTGCGGTCAAAAAGTTGGATTACTGCTTGTCGCGAGGTTGGTTTCTTTCTGAGTGTCGCCAGAACGACGTCATATTGCGATCGTGTTCCGTCGAAAATGCGTGGACCGTAAGCGCCCCAAACTGTGCCATTTTTTTCTGCAAATTTCCTATATTCACTTAGGTAGTACTCCATTTGTACCACGTCATTCGAGCCAGTCGCATACCAGAGGAATTCGCCAAGGCAGCTAAAGATAGTACCCTTAACCTTTGTTCTACTAAGTCGAGCGCGCGGTTGAGTTAACTCAAGGGAGACGCCAGTTATCTCGGCATTGGCACCCTTTGTTGCGGTGAGGTGTACTCCGTTTTTAAGAATCTTCTTAAAAACTCGAACCAAGAGATCATCAAGTGTAGCTGCCTTGAGATACATCGCAAAGTCGCCCGCACCCGCTTCGACTCACATTTGTGAAGGTTGCTTCAAACCCGCGCTGGTTGCGAGTGCCCGCATCCGAGTTCTCGACCTACCAACCGAACGCTTGGCTTCCTGAGGTGCGCCAAGGGCAGCAATTGGCGCCTAGCTGATGTTTGAAACTTCCACTGTCAGACCCTTCATCCGTCCAGATGAGTGACGAGGATTGTCTTTCCATTCTTGATCCGCTCACCCCGCCATTAGACAGGACGACCGGAGCTTTTGGACTTATCCTCCGCGGTCAGCCAATGAACTCCAGCAAAATCAACGTCTTGAAAAATATCGACCCGTTTTCGTCCTCATCTTGCCGGGCGGCCTTATCCTGATCTCACCTGAAGGCATGGGGAGGGCGCACGTACGGCGACCGATGCGGCTTTCGGGGGTGGACGAGCGGGAAGGCCTTGTCCGCCGTGTCTCCTCGGAGACATCCCAGGTTGGTTCGCAGCAGGTTCGCCTCAGTCGCGACGAAGCTTCGGCGCCGGGACAGGCGGATCAGGCCGGCAGGCCCGGGCTGAAATCGCCCGGGCGGACCAGGGTGAGCCAACACCCTGCCCGTCGGGGGCCTCCATCGGAGCGGGTTAAGAATCCGCGACCCGAAGGCTTCCGGATAACGGCTCCACGCGAAGCGCCTGCACTTCGTCGAAACGGTACCCATAACTGCAAATCATCCGGGCGAGGCCCGGGCGCTTCGCACCCTTCCCATCAAGCTCAGCGAGCGATCGCGTGAGGCGGCGAAGCCGCGCGGCCGTCACGTCTCGCGCCGCGCCAGGGCCGGCTGCCCGTGCCGCGTGGCCATGATCTCGCCGATCACCGCCACGGCCACCTCGAACGGCGCCTTGCCGCCCAGGTCGAGACCGATCGGGGCGCGCAGCTTGCGGAGATCCTGTTCGCTCACGCCGTCGGCCCGCAGGCGGTCCAGCCGCGCGCCCAGCCGCCGCCGGGCGCCCAGCAGGCCGACATAGGGCGCGGCCGAGGGCAGGGCGGCCAGCAGGGCCTGGTGGTCGACCGCCTCGTCGTGGCCGCAGATCGCCACCGCCGTCCAGGCGTCCAGGCCGATCGCCGCCGCGGCCCCGGCCACGTCGTCGCGGCGATAGGCCACACCGGCCAGGGGCGGCGGCGCGGTCGGGCCCTTGGGGCGGACCAGGGTGGTCTGGAAACCGGACTGGGCGCCCAGGCTGGCCACCGCCAGGGCGGTGGGATCGCCGCCGAACACCACCAGCCGGGGCGGCGGGTCGAACCGCCGCGAAAAGGCGCCCGGCCAGGCCGGGGCGGCGTCGGGCAGCGGGGCGCACAGGCGCCGCTCGCCGTCGCTGATCCAGGTCGCCGGGACCCGCGCCCGGGTCAGGTCCAACAGGGTCCGCGCCGCCGCGTCGTCCGGGGCGATCCGTTCGACCAGGATCTCGATTCGCGCCCCGCACAGCAGGCGGATATCGGGCCAGGGGCTGCCTTCGCCATAGACCAGGCGCCGGGGCCGGCCATCGGCGATGCAGGCTTTGGCGTGGGCTTCGACGTCGGCCTCGATGCAGCCGCCCGACAGGAAACCGGCGCGGCCGTTCGTCCCGAACACCATCTGCGTCCCGACCGGGCGCGGGCCGCCGTCGCCGAGGGAAATGATCGTCGCCAGCCCGGCCGGACCCCGCGCCAGGGCCTCGGCCAGGGCGGGCCGCATGTCCTCTGCCAGGCCGTGCAGCGGCCAGTCCCCGGCGGTTTCGGAGGCCTGGTCGAGCGGAGGTTCGGGAAGCTTCATCACCGGCGATGTTAACCCCTCGGCAAGTTTCCAGAAACGCCTTCTTCAAACCTTTGGGCCTAGGCTCGTCGACACTGGTGTTCAATCCGCACGGATTTTCATGTCGCTCTCGGTTTCCAAGCTCGGTCTCGCCGCCGCCCAGTTCGGACTGGACGGCATGAGCGCGTCGCCGCGCGCCCGTTCGCCGGAAACCGAAGCCCGTGACATCCTCAACATCGCCGCCCGCGCCCGCCTGTCGGTGCTGGACGTGTCGGGCAACTACGGCCGGGCCGAACAGGTGCTGGGCGACCTGATCCCGCGTCCCGTGCCGTTCCGCGTCACCCTGTCGGCCGCCCGCGCCGACCGCGGCCCGGACTTCGTCGAGGCCGAGGCCCGCGCCTCGCTGCGCCGCCTGGCCGTGGAGCGCGCCGACGCCATCATCGTGCCTTCGCCCGCCGAGCTGTTCGGTCCGCACGGGGCCGCCGTCTGGGACCGCCTGGCCCGGCTGCGCGACGAGGGCCTGTTCGCCAAGGTCGGCGTCGCCGCCCACGCCAGCGACGATCCGGTGGGCGTGGCCCGCCGCTTCAAGCCCGACATCCTCCAGGCGCCCGCCAGCCTGCTGGACCAGCGCCTGCTGGCCGACGGCTCGCTGCAGCGCATCGCCGGCATGGGGATCGAGGTGCAGCTGCGCTCGATCTTCCTGAACGGCCTGCTGTTCCTGCCGCCCGACCGCGTGCCCGCCCAGCTGAAGGGGGCCTCGGGCCGCCTGTCGAAGGTGCGGCGGATGATCGCCGAGGGCCGTTCCGACCCGCTGCAGGCCGCCCTGGGCTTCGCCCTGTCGCGCGTCGAGGCCAGCGCCGTCCTGGTGGGCGTCACCTCGGCCGCCGAGCTGTCGGCCGTGGTCGCCGCGGCCTCCAGCCCGCCGCCCGACCTCGACTGGGACGACATGGCCATCGACGATCCGGTGGCCCTGGACCCGCGACGTTGGGTCGCCTGACGCTCAGGCGAATCTGAGCGCAGCCTCAGGACAAGAGCTGGGGAACATAGAGGGAGCCGAACGCCATGATCCTCGCCGTCGTCCAGGCCCGCATGGGCTCCAAGCGTCTGCCCGGCAAGGCCGTGGCCACCCTCCAGGGCCAGCCGATGATCCTGCGCCAGCTGGAGCGGCTGCGCGGCGCCCGGCGCCTGACCAAGATCATCGTCGCCACCAGTAGCGACGCCGCCGACGACGGCCTGGCCGGACTGGTGGTGTCGCGCGGCTACGCCGTGCACCGCGGCGCGGGCAGCGACATCCTCGACCGCATCGCCCGCTGCGCCGAGGCCGCCGGCCCGGTCAGCCACATTGTCCGCATCAAGGGCGACGCGCCGTTCGTCGACCCGGCCGTCATCGACGAGGCCGTCCGCCTGGCCCAGGCCACCGGCGCGGCCTACACCTCCAACCGCGTGGAGCGCACCTTCCCGGCCGGCCTCGAGGTCGAGGTGATCACGGTCGAGGCGCTGCGGATCGCCGCCGCCGAGGTTCGCGACCCGCTGGCCATGATCTCGCCGACCGCCGCCATCCGCGCCCGGCCCGACCGCTTCCGCCAGGCCCACCTGAAGGCCCATCGCGACTGGTCGCACTACGACTGGCGGGTCAAGACCCCGGCGGACCTGGCCTTCGCCCGCTCGATCTACGACGCGCTGTACGCGGCCGATCCGGGCTTCTCGATGCACGACGTGCTGGACCTGGTGGAGAGCCACCAGGACCTGGGCCGGTTCGCGGCCTAGGCCGGAGAGAACCCCCTCCGGCCCTCCAGGCCACCTCCCCCAGAGGGGGAGGATCTCTGTCGTGCGGATGCTCCCCTCTGGGGGAGCTGTCGCGAAGCGACTGAGGGGGGGGGCCGCCCCCCTACTTCCAAGCCCCGTAAGGATCCACCGACGCCTTGCCCAGCGCCTCGGCCACGGCGGGGTGGGTCAGCTGGCCCGCCAGGACGTTGAGGCCCTTGGCCAGGTGCACGTTGCTCTTCAGCGCGTCCAGGCCGTGGTCGGCCAGGGCCAGGCCGAACGGCAGGGTGGCGTTGCCCAGGGCCTCGGACGAGGTGCGCGGCGCGGCGCCGGGCATGTTGGCCACGCAATAGTGCACCACGCCATCGACCGTGTAGGTCGGCTCGGCGTGGGTGGTCGGGTGGCTGGTCTCGAAACAGCCGCCCTGGTCGATCGAGACGTCGACCAGCACCGAGCCGGGCTTCATCTTCGACAGGTGCTCGCGCTTGACCAGCTTGGGCGCCGCGGCCCCGGCCGTCAGCACCGCGCCGATGATCACGTCGGCCTTGAGGATCTCGTCCTCCACGGCCGCCAGGGTCGAATAGCGGGTGAGGATGCGGCCCTGGTACAGGTCGTCCAGCTCGCGCATGCGGGGGATCGAGCGTTCCAGCACCACCACCTCGGCGCCCAGGCCGGCGGCCATGCGCGCGGCGTTGGAGCCGACCACGCCGCCGCCCAGCACCGCCACCCGGGCCGGGGGCACGCCGGGCACGCCGCAGAGCAGCAGGCCCATGCCGCCATTGTGCTTGAGCAGGGTCTCGGCGGCGCTGAACACCGCGATGCGGCCGGCCACCTCCGACATCGGGGCCAGCAGCGGCAGGCCGCCGCGCGCGTCGGTGACGGTCTCGTAGGCGATGGCCGCGCAGCCGCTGTTCAGCAGGCCTTCGGTCTGGGCCGGGTCGGGGGCCAGGTGGAGGTAGGTGAACAGGATGTGGCGAGGCGTCAGGCGCTCCCACTCCACCTTCTGCGGTTCCTTGACCTTGATGATCAGCTCGGCGCCCGCGAACACCGCGTCGGCGTCGGGCGCGATGGTCGCCCCGGCCTTGACGTAGAGGTCGTCGCCATAGCCGGCCCCCAGGCCCGCGCCGGCCTGGACCAGCACCGCGTGGCCATGGCCCACATATTCGCGCACGGCGGTGGGGGTCAGGCCGACCCGGTGTTCGCCCGGTTTGATCTCGGAAGGCACTCCAACGCGCATGATAGTCTCCTCCAGGTGGCTTTTGACGCTGGTTTACGCCCGAGTTCATGCAGGTTCCTGGGGAGTTTCATGCGCCCAGAACCGTGATATGCAGGATTCCATCACGACGGAGCCCTTGTGGTGAAGAAACCTGCGGTCAACCTCGACGCCTTCGACCGCAAGCTGCTGAACCTGCTCCAGAGGCGGGGCCGGGCCAGCTATGTGGAAATGGCCGAGGCGGTGAATCTTTCCGAATCCGCCTGCCTGCGTCGCGTGAAGGCCCTGGAGGAGGCCGGGGTGATCGGGCGCTACGCCGCGGTGATCGACGAGCGGGCGGTGGGGCTGCCGCTCAGCGTCTTCGTCACTGTCACCCTGTCGTCCCAGGCCGAGGCGACGCTCAGCGCGTTCGAGAAGGCCGTCGCCAATGTCCGCGAGGTGGCCGAGTGCTACCTGATGACCGGCGGTTCGGACTATCTGCTGCGGCTGGTGGTGGCCGACGTTGACGACCTGGAGCGGGTGCACGCCCAGGAACTGACGCGGATCCCGGGCGTGGTCCGGGTCAGCTCGTCGATCGCCATGCGCACGGTGGTCAAGCGTGTCGAATTGCCGCTCTGAAGCCAGGCCGGCGTTGCGGCGGGGTTAACCTTCCCCTGGCAGAACTGTAGGCCACTGTCGTTGCGCTCGTCGGGGGATGAGATGGTTTCGAGACGTCTGCTGCTGGGCGCCCTGGCGTCCGGCCTCGCCGCGCCCGCCCTGGCCTGGGCCGAGGGCGACGGATCCGCCACGCCGTCGGTTCTGACCCGCAAGGGCCGCCGCACGCGTCGGGCCCTGAAGACCCAGACCACCGACAAGGCCGCGCTCGACAAGGCCCTGGCCCAGGTCAAGCCGCTGGAGGATCCCCACGCGGTCGAGCCGGCCGAGGTGCATCCGCCCCAGTTGGTCAGTCCGGACGAGGCCCTGGGCCGCCTCAAGCAGGGCAACGCCATCTTCGCCCGCGGCGGGGCCAGCATCGTCCTGCCGTCGATGCTCCGGATCGCCGAACTGTCCAAGGGCCAGAAGCCGTTCGCGGTGGTCGTCGGCTGCAGCGACAGCCGCGTCGGCCCCGAACTGGTCTTCGACTGCAATCTGGGCGAGCTGTTCGTGGTCCGCGTCGCCGGCTCGACCGTCAGCCAGGAGGGGCTGGGCTCGATCGTCTACGCGGTCGAGCACCTGGGCGCCCCGCTGGTCGTGGTGCTGGGCCACAGCAAGTGCGGCGCCGTCGGCGCGGCGGTGGACGTGGCCACCAAGCACGCCGACCTGCATGGCTCGCTGCTGAACATGGTGCTGCCGATCATCCCGGCGGTGCTGGAGGCGCAGGAGAAGCACCCGGCCGACCTGCAGGACGCGGCGATCCACCAGAACGTCCGCGACGTCGCCGCCCGCCTGAAGGTGGCCGACGGGACCCTGGCCGAGAAGCTGGCCGAGGGCCGACTGAAGATCGTCTCGGCCACCTACGACCTGGCCAGCGGCGTGGTGGCGTTCGACGCCTAGACCCGTTGACCCCTCCCCCGGCTTAGGTTCAAGTCCCCCCTGACACGCTAAAGTTGGGGAGGCCCGGGATGTCGACGGACGAGACGCCGCCGGAAGGCGGCCACGAGCCCAAGACGTCCCGTTGGGAAGCCTTCAAGGCCAGGATCCCGTCCGGCCTGAAGTCGCCCCTGGTCGCGGTCGGCGCGGCCGCCCTGGCGGCCGGCTTCGGCGGCGGCTTCGCCGTCGGCAAGGTGGCCGATTTCGGCTGGTTCGGCCACAAGGCGGCGACGGCCGAGGCTCCCAAGGGCCAGGCCTGGTCGCTGTTCGGCAAGCCCCGCTCGGCCAGCGCCCCGCGTCGCGGGATCCCCAAGCCCGAAGGCTTCGCCGTCTGGCGCAGCCGCATCGACAGCTCCGGCGCCGAGCCCATGGCCTGCGTCCAGATGAGCAAGCCGCTGGACCCGTCCAAGGCCTATGCCGACTTCGTGCTGATTTCGCCGGACCTGGGCCGCCAGCCGGCCGTACGGGTCAAGGATGACGAGCTGTGCATCGGCGGCGTCGGCTTCACCGACCACCGCGTCACCCTGCTCAAGGGCCTGCCGGGCCGGGGCGGCGAGACCCTGGCCGCCAATGCCGACGTCGACTTCACCTTCGGCGAGAAGCCGCCCTATGTCGGCTTCGCCGGCGACGGGGTGATCCTGCCGCGCGAGGAGTCCGACGGCGTGGCGCTGGAGACCATGAACGTCTCCAAGCTGGCCATCGAGGTCTGGCGCGTCTCGGACCGCAACCTGGTGCGCAAGTCGATCGGCGCGCCCGATCCGACGGGCGAGGGCGACTACGCCAGCGACTATGGCGACGACAGCCCCGACGACGAGGGTCGCCAGGTCTGGAAGGGCGTGATCAATGTCGACGGCCAGGCCGGCCAGAAGGCCACGACCGTCTTCCCGCTGGGCGCGGTGCTGAAGGAAATGAAGCCGGGCGGCTATGTGATCAAGGCGCGCGACGCGTCGGGCGGCCGCGATCCGGACGGCGAGGGCGACCCGACGCCGGCCCAGGCCCGCCGCTGGATCATGTTCACCGACATGGCGCTGATCGGCTATGACGGCGCGGAGTCGCTGGACGTCGTGGTCCGCTCGCTGAAGACCGCCAAGACCGTGTCCGGCGTCCGCGTGGCCCTGGTGGCCAAGGACGGCGAGGACCTGGCGGTGGCCAAGACCGACGCCGACGGCCGGGCGCGCTTCGCCCACGCCCTGCTCGAGGGCGACGGCGCGGCGCGGGCCAAGATGGTCATGGCCTATGGCGACCAGGGCGACCTGGCCGTGCTGGACCTGGACCGCTCGCCGGTCGACCTGTCCAAGCAGGGCGTCGGCGGCCGCACCGAGTCCGATGGCGGCCGGGCGCTCAGCACCGACATCGACGGCTATCTCTATGCCGACCGCGGCATCTATCGCCCGGGCGAGACCGTGCACCTGACGGCCATGGTCCGCGATCGCCTCGCCAAGGCGGTCAACGACCGCAAGGGCTACATCCTGGTCAAGCGGCCCTCGGGCGTGGAGTTCAAGCGCTACAACTTCAGCCGCGCCGACGCCGGCGCCGTGCTGGCCGACATCGCCCTGCCGCGCAGCGCGCCGCGCGGCCGCTGGACGGCGGTGCTGAAGATGGAGGGGTCGGACGCCGAGGCCGGCTCGTTCAGCTTCAGCGTTGAGGACTTCGCCCCGCAACGGCTGGCGGTCACCGCCACGGGCCAGGAGTCCGTGCCGGTCGCGGCCGGCCAGGAGCGCAAGATCGACGTCTCGGCCCGCTTCCTCTACGGCGCGCCGGGGGCGGGCCTGCAGACCCAGGGCGAGGCGCGGCTGCGCACCGACACCGATCCGTTCCCGCAATACAAGGGCTACGAATGGGGCGACGACCTGACGCCCTTCGACGAGAAGTTCATCGAGCTGGGCACGACCGTCACCGACGGCGACGGCCACGCCGTGCTGAACCTGGCCACGACCGAGGCCGGCGACACCGCCCAGCCGCTGGTGGCGGCGGTGACCGCCTCGGTGTTCGAGCCCGGCGGCCGTCCCGTGCGCGAAGGCATGGAACTGAAGGTGCGCGGCAAGCCGGTCTATTACGGTGTCAAGGTCGAGCAGGGCGACGCCGGGCGCGGCGACCCGCCGGTCAGCCTGGAGATGATCGCGGTCAACGCCGCCGGCGCCCGCATCGCCTCGACCGCCACCTACACCCTGATCAGCGAGAACTGGAACTACGACTGGTTCCAGCAGGACGGCCGCTGGCAATGGCGGCGCACCAGCCGCGACGCGGTGGTGGCCAAGGCCGCGGTCACCATCGGCGCCGGCCAGCCCGCGCGCTTCAACCGCCGCCTCGGCTGGGGCGACTACCGCCTGGTGGTCGAGGGCCCGGACGGGTCCAAGACCGTGACCAAGTTCTCGTCGGGCTGGGGCTCGCCGGCCAAGGAGGGCGAGGCGCCCGACTTCGTGCGGGTCAGCGCCGGGATCAAGGCCTACGCCCAGGGCGACACGGTGGAGATCACCCTGAAGTCGCCCTATGCCGGCCAGGCCCAGGTGGCGGTGGCCACCGACCGGCTGATCGACTTCAAGACCCTGAGCGTCGGCGAGAACGGGACCACCGTGCGCCTGAAGACCTCGGCCGCCTGGGGCGGCGGGGCCTATGTGATGGTCACGGTGATCCAGCCGCGCGACCCGGTCAGCTCGCCCAAGCCCAAGCGGGCCCTGGGGCTGATCTATGTGCCGCTCGATCCCAAGGGCCGCAAGCTGACCGTCGACATCGGCACGCCGGTGAAGCTGGACAGCAAGGCCCCGGTCGACGTGCCGATCAAGGTCCAGGGCCTGGGCTTCGGCCAGAGGGCCAAGGTCACCATCGCGGCCGTGGACGAGGGCATCCTGCGCCTGACCCGCCAGGACAGCCCCGACCCGGCCAAGTGGTACTTCGGCAAGCGGGCCCTGACCCTGAACTATCGCGACGACTACGGCCGCCTGCTCGACCCCAACATGGGCGCGCCGGCCAACGTCAATTTCGGCGCCGACGAGCTGGGCGGCGAGGGGCTGACGGTGACGCCGATCAAGACCGTGGCCCTGTGGTCGGGGATCGTCGAGACCGGCCTGGACGGCAAGGCGACAGTCAAGCTGCCGGCCGCCGACTTCAACGGCGAACTGCGGATCATGGCCGTGGCCTGGACCGACACCGCCGTCGGCTCGGGCTCCAAGGCCATGACCGTGCGCCAGCCGGTGGTCGCCGACCTCAACCTGCCGCGCTTCCTGGCCCCCGGCGACAAGCCGATGGCCACGCTGGAGCTGCACAATGTCGAGGGCAAGGCCGGGGCCTATACGGTGGAAGCCAACGCCACCAACGGCATCGCCGTGGCGTTCCGCAAGGTGATCACCCTGGTCCTGGGCCAGCGGATCGCCGAGAAGATCCCGTTCCTGGCCCCCACCGTCACGGGGATCGGCAAGGTCGGCTTCAAGGTGATCGGACCGGACTTCCAGACCGCCAAGGACTATCCGATCCAGACCCGCCTGGGCTGGGGCGACGTGGTGCGCACCACCACCGAGCTGCAGCAGCCGGGCATGAGCTACACGCCCAACGCCCAGCTGCTGTCGGGCCTGGCGGCCGGCGACATCACCCTGCAGGTCAGCTATTCGCCGTTCCGGGGCTTCGACCCCTCGGCGATCGCGGTGGCCCTGCAGCGCTATCCCTACGGCTGCACCGAGCAGCTGGTCTCGACCGCCTATCCGCTGCTGTACGCCCAGGGCGTGTCCAGCGATCCCAAGCTCAAGCGCAATCCGGCGATCCTGGCCGGGGCGGTGGGCAAGCTGCTGGACCGCCAGACCCTGGACGGGGCCTTCGGCCTCTGGCGGGTCGGCGACGGTGAGGCCGACGCCTGGCTGGGCGCCTACGCCACCGATTTCCTGATCGACGCCAAGGCCCAGGGGATCGCCGTGCCGGACGAGGCGATGGACAAGGCGTTGAACGCCATGCGCCAGATCAGTCGCCCCGACGGCTGGAGCTCGGTGTCCTACCGCCTGGAATATCCCGAATGGTGGGGCCGCTCGCCCGACGATTCCAAGAAGGCGACCGAGCGCATGCGCCGCCGGGCCAGCGCCTACGCCCTCTATGTGATGGCCAAGGCCGGGCGCGGCGACCTGGCGCGGCTGCGCTGGTGGCACGACGTGCAGATGAAGGACGAGGACCAGCCCCTGGCCAAGGCCCAGGTGGCGGCGGGCCTGGCCCTGATGGGCGATCAGGCCCGGGCGCGGTCGGCCATGCGCCAGGCGGTCCGTTCGCTGGGCTGGCGCGACGACGCCGACTGGTACCAGAGCCCGCTGCGCGACGTGGCCGCCGTCACCGCCTTGGCGGTCCAGGCCGGCCAGGGCGACATCGCCCGCCAGCTGCAGGGCCGGCTGGAGAACGTGGTCAAGGATCCCGACGCCCTGAACACCCAGGAGCAGGCGGCGGTGCTGTCGGCGGCCTACCAGCTGCTGAAGGCCGCCGGGCCGATCAGCATCGACGCCCAGGGGGTGACGGCCCTGCCGCCCGCCGGGGGCGCGCCGCGCTGGGCGGTGGGCAAGCTGGCCGACGCCCGCTTCGTCAACACCGGCAAGGGCGCCCTGTGGCGGACGGTCAGCGTCCGCGGCACGCCGGTCGCCGCTCCGGGGGGCGAGGCCAACGGCCTGTCGGTATCCAAGCGGCTGTTCTCGATGAACGGCGGGGCGATCGACCCGGCCCAGATCCACCAGGGCGACCGGGTGATCGTGCTGGTCTCCGGCCGCTCGATGCAGGCCCGCTCGACCGCCCTGGTGGTCGACGACGCCCTGCCGGCCGGCTTCGAGATCGAGACCACCCTGGGCGCCGACGACGCCCAGAACGGGCCGTTCAAGTTCCTGGGCGAGCTGACCAATCCGGACGTCCAGGAAAGCCGCGACGACCGCTACATCGCCGCGCTCGACCTGGGCGGCGAGAAGCCGTTCGCCATGGCCTATGTGGCGCGGGCCGTGACGCCGGGCGAGTTCTTCCTGCCCGGGGCGGTCGCCAAGGACATGTACCGGCCCAGCCTGAACGCCCGGTCGGACGCGGGGCGGATCACCGTGGCGCCGGGGCAGTAGCTCTTGAACCGCGGATGCAGATAGTCGTCATCCCCCGCTTTATGCGGGGGACCCAAGCGGCGGATCAGTGCGACCACCTCAGCTTGGGTCCCCCGAACAAGTCGGGAGATGACGGCGGTTAGAGGGTCTGGCGAGACCGAAACAGTATGAACCCATGATCCCCCGCCTCACCCGCGTTCTCGTCGCCTTCGTCGCCGTCCAGGTCGGGCTCTACGCGCTGAGCGCCGCCTTCCCGCCCGACATGGCCCGGGCCCGGCGCTCGTCTCCCGTGGTCCTGGACCATCGCGGGACATGGCTGCGCGCCCTGCCGGTCGAGGACGGGCGCTGGCGGGTGCGGGCCGACCTGGCGCGGACCGATCCCACGTTTCAGAAGCGGCTGATCGCAGTGGAGGACGCGCGGTTCCACGGCCACCTGGGCGTCGACCCGCTGGCCCTGGTTCGCGCCGTCGGCTCGGCGGTGGTCCATGGCCGGGCCACCTCCGGCGCCTCGACCCTGACCATGCAGACCGCCCGCCTGCTGGAGCCCCGGCCGCGCAACCTCGGCTCCAAGCTGATCGAGATGGTCCGCGCGGTTCAGCTGGAGGCCCGGCTGACCAAGACGGAGACCCTGGCCCTCTACCTGACCCTGGCTCCCTATGGCGGCAACCTGGAGGGGGTGCGGGCCGCCAGCCTGGCCTATTTCGGTCACGAGCCGACCAGCCTGACCGACGGCGAGCAGGCCCTGCTGATCGCCCTGCCGCAGTCGCCCGAGGCCCGCCGCCCGGATCGCCGGCCCGAGGCCGCCCGCCGCGCCCGCCGCGCCGTTCTGGACAAGATGGTCCGCGCCCATGTCCTGACCGAGGCCGCCGCCAGCGAGGCCGAGGGCGAGCCCCTGCCCCGGCGCGGGGCCTTCCCGACCCTGGCCTGGCACGCGGCCGGCGAGCTGGCCCTGGCCGCCCCGGCCAGCCAGCCCAGCGTGGTCTCGACGATCGACGCGGACCTGCAGACCCGGCTGGAGCCGATGGCCGCCGCCGTCGCCGCATCCCAGGGGCCGGACGTCACAGCCGCCATCCTGGTGGTCCAGATCAAGGGCCGGGCGGTGCGGGCCCTGGTCGGCTCGGCCGGGCGCGAGCGGCCCGGCGGCTGGATCGACCTGACCCGCGCCATCCGCTCGCCCGGCTCGGCCCTGAAGCCGTTCATCTACGCCTTCGCCTTCGACGACGGCGCCCTGGCCCCCGACACCCAGATCGACGACGCCGCCACCCGCTTCTCCGACTACCAGCCCGAGAACTTCGACCACGTGTTCCACGACAAGGTCACGGCCCGCGAGGCCCTGGCCTATTCGCTGAACGTGCCGGCCGTCGCCACCCTGGAGAAGATCGGCCCCGACGCCTTCGCCGCCCGGCTGGAGAGCGCGGGGGTGCGGCTGGTGCGGCCGAAGACGGCGATCAAGGCGTCCGGCCTGGCCCTGGCCCTGGGCGGGGCGGGGATCACGCCGCGCGACATGGCCGTGCTCTACGCGGCCCTGGGCGACGGTGGCGTGGCCAAGCCGCTAGCCTTCACCGAGGCCGAGGCCCGGCGACGCGAGCATCAGGGCGGGACCCGCATCGTCCGCTCCGAGGCCGCCGCCCAGGTGCTGGACATCCTGCGCGAGGCGCCCGCCCCGCGCGGCCGCGCGCCCTCGGCCCTGACCCGGGGCGGGCCGGCCATGGCCTTCAAGACCGGCACCTCCTACGGCTTCCGCGACGCGGTGGCGGCGGGGGTGGTCGGCGGCTATGCGATCATCGTCTGGACCGGCCGGGCCGACGGCGGCGCCCGCGGCGGCCTAACCGGGCGCGACGCGGCCCTGCCGCTGCTGTTCGACGTCGCCGACGTGATCAACGCCCCGGCCGCCGCCCCGCGCCCGATCGCCCCCAAGGCCGCGCCGGGCGCCCTGCAACGGCTGCAGCAGGCCTCCGAAGGCCCCCGCCTGATCTTCCCGCCCGACGGCGCGACCGTGCAGGTCGACAGCGTCGGCCCCGGCTCGCGCGGCCTGGTCATGGCGGCCGGCGGCGACGACCTGACTTGGTACGTGGCCGGCGCGCCCCTGGCCTCCGACCCGGTCAGCGGCAAGGTGATCTGGCGCCCCGCCGCGCCGGGCTTCTATCGGTTGAAGGTCGTGGACGGCCAGGGGCGGTCGGTCTCGGCCCGGGTGCGGATCAAGGGCGGCTGAGGTCTTTATTGGCCCCGAGGCCGAGGCCGAGCCCGCTATTCCTTGGGAAGTAAATTTGAGAAATGACGGTTTCATTTTCGCGACGTATCGTCACATGGTTAGAATTTATCCCGTCATCCTAGAATAAATATATGGATGTGCTGAAATAGCGCGGGTCGCATTTTTCTTAAGAATGAGGCGATTCATTCTTCATAAAGACAAGTGGTTCGTTGCTAAGGTTGGGCAAAAAGCTCTCGGCCGTCAAAATGACGTCGGAACCTTGAACGAGGACTTTCCGCAATGGCTTTGAATAGCATCAACACCAACACGGGGGCGATGATCGCCCTGCAGAACCTGAACACGACCAGCGCCGAGCTGATGATCGTCCAGCAACGGATCAACACCGGCAAGAAGGTCGGTAACGCCAAGGACAACGGCGCGATCTGGGCGATGGCCAAGAACCAGTCGACCACCGCCAATTCGCTGAACGCCGTGAAGGACTCGCTGCAACGCGGCCAGTCGACCATCGACGTGGCCCTGGCCGCCGGCGACACCGTCACCGACCTGCTGGGCAAGATGAAGGAAAAGGCCCTGGCCGCTTCCGACACCTCGCTGAACACCGCTTCGTTCAACGCCCTGAAGTCGGACTTCAACAGCCTGCGCGACCAGATCACCAAGGCCGTCACCAACGCCAAGTTCAACGGCGTCAGCATCGCCGACGGCAGCACCACCAAGCTGACCTTCCTGGCCAATACCGACGGCTCGGGCTTCACCGTCTCGTCCAAGACCCTGTCGCTGGTCGGCCTGGGTCTGACCGCCGGTTCGACCTTCGCCACGGCGGCGGCCGCCAAGACGATGATTACGACGGTCAGCAACGCGATCGGCACGGCGACCAGTAAACTGGCCTCGCTGGGCACCAGCTCGACCGGCCTGGACACCCACCTGACCTTCGTCGGCAAGCTGCAAGACAGCCTCGACGCCGGCGTGGGCAACCTGGTCGACGCCGACCTGGCCAAGGAAAGCGCCCGGCTGCAATCGCTGCAAACCAAGCAGCAACTGGGCATCCAGGCCCTGTCGATCGCCAACCAGTCGTCCGCGTCGATCCTCAGCCTGTTCCGCACGGCCTAACGGTTTCAGCGGTTCTTGAGCCTGAGAGGGGGCGGGTCGCCAGGCTCGCCCCCCCCTTTTCGCGTGACGGTTTCAGCCCGCCCCGCTGGCGACCCGCTCATAATCCTCCAGGCTCGAAATCCCGACGTTCAGGTCCGTCACCAGGCCGTTGCCCAGCGAATAGACCCAGCCGTGGACGGACAGTTGCTGGCCGCGCGCCCAGGCGTCCTGGACGAAGACGTCGGAGGCCACGTTGCGCACCTGGCGGATGACGTTCAGCTCGCACAGGCGGTTGAGCTTGTCCTTCTGGGTCGGCAGGGCGTCCAGCTCGTGCCGGTGCTCGGCATGGACCTCGCGGATCGGGTGCAGCCAGTGGTCGACCAGGCCGCGTCGCTGGCCGTCGATGGCCGCCGCCACGCCGCCGCAGCCATAGTGGCCCACGACCATGATGTGCTTGACCTTGATCACGTCGACCGCGAACTGCAGCACCGACAGGTAGTTGGCGTCCTGCGGCGGGGCCAGGTTGGCGACGTTGCGGTGGACGAACAGCTCGCCCGGATCCAGGCCGACGATCTCGTTGGCCGGCACCCGGCTGTCGCTGCAGCCGATCCACAGATATTCCGGGCTCTGCTGGCCCTCCAGACGCTTGAAGAACTGCGGGTCGGCCTCGGTCTTGCGCAGCGACCAGGCCAGGTTGTTGCTCTTCAGGTCTTCAAGCATGGATGGCGTCCGGCTGTTGGTTGGGATGGGCGGCGGCGAAGGCCGGGTGCGCGCGGGCGCGCTCGGCGACGGCGCGGAGGGCGGGGAACGGCGTCAGGTCGGTCCTGAACCGCTCGGCGTTATAGACCTGCGGGACCAGGCAGCAATCGGCCAGGGTCGGGGCGTCGCCGAAGGCGTAGTCGCCGCCATGGCGGACGATCATCGGTTCCAGCGCGGAAAAGCCGTCGGTGATCCAGCGCCCGATCCAGGCCTCGCGCCCCGGCTCGTCGACACCCAATTCGGTCAGGGCCCGCAGGATGCGCAGGTTATTCACCGGATGAATGTCGCTGGCCACGATCTGGGCCATGGCGCGCACCCGGGCGCGGTCGAACGGATCGGCCGGCAGCAGGGCTGGGTCCGGCACGGTCTCGTCCAGCCACTCCAGGATCGCCAGGCTCTGGGTCAGGACCTGGCCGTCGACCTCCAGGGCCGGCACCAGCCGTTGGGGATTGAGGGCGGCGAAGGCCGGCGCCTGGTGCTGGTTGGCCACCAGGTTCAGCGGGGCGGTCTCATAGGCCAGGCCCTTGAGGTTCAGGCCGATCCGCACGCGGTAGGCCGCGCTGGACCGCCAGGCGCCGTGAAGGATGAGGTGCATGGCCCAGGCCTCAGACCACGGTGAAGGCGAGCTTGCCGACGCCCTCGACGGCGCCTTCGATCCGGTCGCCCCGGCCGATGGCGGCCACGCCCTCGGGGGTGCCGGTGAAGATCAGGTCGCCCGCCGCCAGGGTCCACAGCTTGGAGGCCTCGGCGATGATCTCGGGAACCGTCCAGATCATGGCGGCGACCTGGCCGCTCTGGCGAAGCTGGCCGTTGACCGACAGGGTGATCGCGCCGTCGGGATGGGCCCGGTCGGCCGGGATGATGGCGCCGATCGGGGCGCTGGCGTCGAAGCCCTTGGCGGCGTCCCAGGGGTGGCTCTTGGCCTTGGCGGCGGCCTGCAGATCGCGCCGGGTCAGGTCGACGCCGACCGCGTAGCCGAACACGTGGCCCATCGCCGCCTCGACGGCGATGTTGGCGCCGCCCGACTTCAGGGCGACCACCAGTTCGATCTCGTGGTGCAGCTCGTGGGTGGCGACCGGGTAGGGGACCTGGTCGCCGATCACCACGGCGTCGGCCGGCTTGGCGAAGAAGAACGGCGGATCGCGGGTGTCGGCCCCCATCTCGCGCGCGTGGGCGGCGTAGTTGCGGCCCACGCAGAGGATCCGCCGCACGGGAAAGACGGAGTCGCCGCCTTCGACCGGAACCGTGGATTGGGCGGGCGGGGGAAAGGCGAAGTGCGTCATGGCGCCTGATTAGACCCAAACCCGGTCCGCCAAAAGTCACCTTCGTCAGGACATGATCCTGCAACATGCTGGCGATCACGCCCGCCTAAACGTTCTTTCACTTGCCCCCACCGGCGGCGACAAGGCATGACGGGAAGGCAATTGTGGCGAAAACCCGCCATGCCGACGTCGAAGGGGCTTCGGACCGACGATGCTGATCATCGAGAACCTGACTCACGTCTACGCCAACGGCGTGAAGGCCCTCGACGAGGTCAACCTGACGATCCAGCGCGGGATGTACGGTCTGCTGGGCCCGAACGGCGCGGGCAAGTCGACCCTGATGCGCACCGTCGCCACCCTGCAGTCCCCGACCTCGGGCCATATCCGCTTCGGCGACATCGACGTGCTCAAGTCGCCCGACCAGCTGCGGCGGATCCTGGGCTACCTGCCGCAGGACTTCGGCGTCTATCCGCGGGTGTCGGCCTACGACATGCTGGACCACATGGCGGTGCTGAAGGGGATCGCCGGGGCCAAGGCGCGCAAGGACGTCGTCGAGAGCCTGCTCAACCAGGTCAATCTCTGGAACGTCCGCAAGAAGGCCATCGCCGGCTTCTCGGGCGGCATGCGTCAGCGGTTCGGCATCGCCCAGGCCCTGATCGGCGACCCGCGCCTGATCATCGTCGACGAACCCACCGCGGGCCTCGACCCCGAGGAACGCAACCGCTTCCTGAACCTGCTGGCCGAGATCGGCGAGAACGTGGTGGTGATCCTGTCGACCCACATCGTCGAGGACGTCTCCGACCTCTGCCCGGCCATGGCGATCATCTGCGACGGCCGCATCGTCAAGGAGGGCGCGCCCGCCGACCTGGTCCGCCAGCTTGACGGCCGCATCTGGAAGAAGGTCATCGACAAGGCCGAACTCGAGGCCGCCAAGGCCCGGCACCAGGTGATCTCGACCCGCCTGCTGGCCGGCCGCACGGTGATCCACGTCCTGGCCGACCAGGATCCCGGCGACGGCTTCGGCCGGGTCGAAGGCGGGCTGGAGGACGTCTATTTCTCCACCCTGTCCAGCACCCGGTGCGCGGCCTGATGGGCAAGGGGACGGGGCGCGCGGGGATGTTCGGAAAAGTCGCCGCCTTCGAATTCCGCTACCAGGCGCGCCAGCCCGTCTTCTGGGTCGGGGTGATCATCTTCTTCCTGCTGGCCTTCGCGGCGGTCGCCGCGCCGAACATCGTCCAGCTGGGCTCCACGGCCAACGTGCACAAGAACGCGGCGACGGTGATCGCCAACGCCAACCTGTTCTTCGCCCTGGTCTACATGTTCATCACGGCCGCCTTCGTGGCCAACATCATCGTGCGCGACGAGGACACCGGATTCGACGGCATCCTGCGCTCCACGCCGCTGACCAAGTTCGACTATCTGTACGGCCGGTTCGCCGGCGCCTTCGCCGCGACGGCCCTGTCGTTCCTGGCGGTCCCGGCCGGCATGGTCCTGGGCGCGGTGATGTGGTGGGTCGATCCCGACAGCGTCGGCCCGTTCGTGCTGAACCACTACCTATTCGCCTATTTCGTCCTGGCCCTGCCGTCGCTGCTGTTGACCTCGGCCGTGTTCTTCGCCGTGACCACCGTCACGCGGTCGATGATGTGGACCTATGTCGGCGTCATCGCCTTCATGATCGCCACCTTCATCAGCGGCTCCATGCTCAGCCAGCCGGGCCTGGAGAAGGTGGCGGCGCTGTGGGAGCCGCTCGGCGGCGGCGCCTACGGCCTAGCGGTGCGCTACTGGACGGCGGCCGAGCGCAATACGGGGATCCCGCCCCTGGCCGGCTACCTGCTGGCCAACCGCCTGATCTGGATCGGCATTTCCCTGGCGATCATCGCCTCGGCCTACTGGCTGTTCGACCTGCGCAAGGGCGACGGCGCGACCCGGGTCAAGCGCGAGAAGCCCGGCGCCGTCGCGGCGCCGCGCCCGACCGAGGTCGTCCACGGGGTCCCCAGCTTCGCGGCGCCGTCCCGCTGGGCCCAGCTGTGGGCCCGCACCCGGCTCGACGCCCGCCAGGTGTTCGTCAGCCCGGCCTATCTGGTGCTGGTCGGCCTGGCCGCCGCCCTGTCGATCTTCAACCTGTGGCGGGTGGCCGACGACAGCCTCTATGGCGGCGCCATCTATCCCGTGACCCGCGCCATGATCCGGGCCCTGAACGGCATCTTCCCGTTCATCTCGCTGATCATCGCCGCCTTCTACGCCGGCGAGCTGGTCTGGCGCGAGCAGGACCGCAAGACCCACGAGCTGATCGACGTCACCCCGATCCCCGACTGGGCCTTCGTGGTCCCCAAGACCCTGGCCATCAGCCTGGTGCTGCTGTCGACCTTCCTGGCCGGGGTGGTGGTGGCGGTGATCATCCAGCTGATCAAGGGCTACACCCACCTGGAGCTGGTCAACTACCTGGTCTGGTGGGTGCTGCCCCAGGCCGCCGACTGCGTCCTGCTGGCGGCGCTGGCGGTGTTCATCCAGGTGCTGTCGCCGCACAAGTTCGTCGGCTGGGGCCTGATGGTGCTCTACATCATCGGCACGATCGTCGCCTCCAGCTGGGGGCTGGAGCACAACCTCTATCTCTATGACGGCGCGCCGGGCGTGCCGATCTCCGACTTCAACGGCCTGAGCCGGTTCTGGGTCGGGGCCTGGTGGTTCCGCCTCTACTGGGCGGCGTTCGCCGTGGTGCTGCTGGTGCTGTGCCACGTCCTGTGGCGGCGCGGGACCGAGAGCCGGCTGTGGCCGCGCCTGGCCGCCCTGCCGCGCCGGCTGATGGGGCCGCCGGGCCTGATCGCCGCCGGCGCCCTGCTGATCTTCGCCGGCGTCGGCGTCTTCATCTACATGAACACCAACGTCTGGAACGAATACCGCACCACGATCAGCAACGAGCGCTGGACGGCCGACTACGAGAAGGCCCTGCTGCCGTTCGAGAACACGCCCCAGCCCAAGATCACCGCGGTCAAGCTGGACGTCGACATCCATCCCTGCGCCCCGCGCATCGACACCAAGGGCGTCTACGAGATCGAGAACCGCACCGACAAGCCGCTGCGCGAGATCCACGTCCGCTTCGACCGCGACCTGAAGGTGCTGGCCCTGTCGATCGAGGGCGCCCGGCCCAAGCGGACCTTCGAGCGCTTCAACTACCGGATCTTCGCCTTCGACACGCCGATGCAGCCGGGCGAGCGGCGCTCGATGTCGTTCAGCACCGCCCGCGTGGCCCTGGGCTTCCCCAACAGCGGCCCCGACACCCGCATGGTCGACAACGGCACCTTCATCAACGACCAGCAACTGGCCCCGTCGCTGGGCATGGACCGGGGCGGCCTGCTGACCGACCGCACCAAGCGGCGCAAGTACGGCCTGCCGCCCGAGCTGCGGCCGGCCAGGCTGGGCGACGTCGCGTCGCGCCAGTTCAACGGTCTGCGCCGCGACAGCGACTGGGTGACCTCCGACATCACCGTCACCACCGACGCGGACCAGACGCCGATGGCTCCCGGCTACAAGGTGTCGGAGCGCACCTGGCGCGAGTCGGCCGACATGAGCGGTCCGGTCGGCAAGGCTGGCGACCGGCGCACGGCGCGGTTCGTGACCGAGGCCCCGATCCTGCACTTCTTCTCGATCCAGTCGGCCCGCTACGCGGTGCGGACCGAGCCGTACAAGGGCGTCCAGCTGTCGGTCTACTACAACCCGGCCCATGCCTGGAACGTCGAGCGGATGATCGCCTCGATGAAGCGGTCGCTGGACTACGACCAGGCCCATTTCAGCCCCTACCAGTTCCGCCAGCTGCGCTATCTGGAGTTCCCGGCCTACGAGAATTTCGCCCAGTCGTTCGCCAACACCATCCCGTGGTCCGAGAACCTGGGCTTCGTGTCCAAGTACCAGGACCCGACCAAGATCGACATGGTCACCTATGTCGGGGCCCACGAGGTCGCTCACCAGTGGTGGGCCCACCAGCTGATCGGCGCCGACCAGCAGGGCGGCGCGGCGCTGTCCGAGACCCTGGCCCAGTACTCGGCCCTGATGGTGATGAAGAAGACCTATGGCGAGCCGATGATCCGCAAGTTCCTCAAGTACGAGCTGGACCGTTACCTGCGGGCCCGGGGCGGCGAGGTGATCGAGGAACTGCCGCTGCGCCAGGTCGAGAACCAGCCCTACATCTACTATAACAAGGGCTCGCTGGTGATGTACCGGCTGGCCGACGAGATCGGCGAGGACAAGGTCAACGCCGCCCTGCGCGAGATGCTGGCGGCCTACGCCTTCAAGGGCCCGCCCTATCCGACCGCCCTGGAACTGGTCGCCGCCCTGCGCCGCCACGCCCCGGCCGACAAGCAGGCGCTGATCACCGACCTGTTCGAGAAGATCACCCTCTATGACCTGAAGACCACGATGGCCACGGCCCGCAAGCGGTCCGACGGCCGCTACGACGTGACCCTGACGGTGCAGGCCAAGAAGCTCTACGCCCAGGGCCGGGGGCAGGAGACCGAGGCGCCGATGAGCGAGCCGATGGCGGTCGGCCTGTTCACCCTGGAGCCGGGCAAGAAGGGCTTCGGCGCCGACAAGGTCGTGGCCTTCGAGCGCCGGACGATCCGCTCGGGGACCCAGACCCTGACCTTCGTGACCAGGACCCTGCCCAAGGCGGCGGGGGTGGATCCGTACAACATGGTCATCGACCGCAACGGCGACGACAACACCGCCAAGGTCGAGCTGCGGTGAGCACCGCGCCCGATCCCGCGGCGTTGAGGCTCGACGCGGCGGCGCTCAACGCCTTCCTGGCCAGGGCCTTTCCCGAGGCCGAGACGCATCGTCCTGAGGTGCTCGAGGCCGAGCCCGGCCGGGTGCTGGTGCGCCAGGCCTTCGCCAGCCGGACCCTGAGGCCGGGCGGACTGATCTCCGGGCCGGCCCAGATGGGCCTGGCCGACGTGGCGGCCTACGCCCTGGTCCTGGCCCATATCGGCGAGGTGGCCATGGCGGTGACCTCGTCCCTGACCATCCACTTCCTGCGCGGCGCCCGGCCGGGCGACCTCCACGCCGAGGGGACGCTGCTGAAGCTGGGCCGCCGGGTCGCGACGGCCGAGGTGCTGGTCTGGTCGGAATCGCGCCAGCGCGCCGCCGCCAAGGCGACGGTCGCCTATGCGATCCCGTAAGACAGATGGAGCGCGCCGAGGCGCGCTCCGCTCCAGTCCTGATTAGTGCACGAAGCCCTTCTTCAGGCCTTCGGCCTCGTTCAGGTGCTCCTGCACGGCGGGGGCCGTGGCAGCGGCGAAGGCCTTGAGGGCGGCGGTGTCGCCGTCCTGGGCGTAGCGCTGCATCAGGTTCAGCGCCGCCTGGTGGACGTCGACCTGGTCATCCGCATAGGTCTTGTCGAAGTCCTCGTTGCTGGCCTTGTTCAGGTCGTCCAGCTTGTCCTGCAGGTCGGCCGGCAGGGCGGTCGGCGGGGTCAGCGCCGCGCCCGAGGCGGCGATCGCGGCCTTCAGGTCCTCGGTGGTCTTGGTGTGGGCCTTTTCCATCATCGCGGCGAACTTCTTCACCTCGGCGTTGGTCGAGCGCTTGGCCGCGACCTTGGCGGCCTCGATTTCGTACATGTCGGTGGCGGCGGCCTTCTCGACGAAGGTGGCGGCCTTGGTCTCGTCCGACGGGGTCGGGACGGTGGCCGACGGGTTGGCGTCCGGCGTGGCGGCCTGTTCGGCCGGGGTGGCGGCGCCCTTGGTCTCGTCGGTTTTCTGGCCGCAGGCGGCGACGCTGAGGGCGGCGACGGCGGCGCCGACGATGAGAAGCTTACGGGTCATGGCTTTCTTTCCCTGCGCGGTTTTCTAGAACATTTGATTGTTCGGGGCGCCGCGCTTGCGCCTCGGAGGCCTAAACAACTTCACGCGGCCGTGATGGTTCCGTGATCGCAGGGAGAGAGACGTGCATGGCCGACGCACCGCTGAAGGGCCTGCGGGTCATCGAAATGGGCTCGCTGATCGCCGGCCCGTTCTGCGGCCAGGTGCTGGGCGATTTCGGCGCCGAGGTGATCAAGCTGGAGGACCCCAAGGCCGGCGACCCCATGCGCCAGTGGGGCCGCACCAAGCCCAGGGGCCACTCGCCCTGGTGGCCGGTGATCGGCCGCAACAAGACCTCGGTGACCCTGGACCTGCGCGCGCCGGAGGGCCGCGACGTCGCCCGCGCCCTGATCGCCACGGCCGACGTGGTGGTCGAGAACTTCCGGCCCGGCACCCTGGAGAAGTGGGGCATGGGCTATGAGGATCTGGCCCGGACCAATCCGGGCCTGGTGATGGCCAGGGTCTCGGGCTTCGGCCAGACCGGCCCCTATGCCCACCGGGCCGGCTACGCCCTGATCGGCGAGGCCATGGGCGGCCTGCGCCATATCACCGGCGAGGCCGACCGGCCGCCGGCCCGGGCCGGGATCTCGATCGGCGACAGCCTGGCCGGCCTCAACGCCGCCCTGGGGGTGATGATGGCCCTGCACGCCCGCCAGCGCACCGGCAAGGGCCAGGTGGTCGACGCGGCGATCTACGAAAGCGTGCTGACGGTGATGGAGAACCTGATCACCGAATACGACCTGTCGGGCTATGTCCGCGAACGCTCCGGCGCGATCCTGCCAGGCATCGCCCCGTCCAACGTCTATCCCACCCGGAGTGGCGAGCTGATCCTGATCGGCGCCAACCAGGACACCCTGTTCAAGCGGCTGTGCGAGGCCATGGGCCGGCCGGAGCTGGCGACGGACGAGCGCTACCGCGACCACGCCGCCCGCGGCGTCAACCAGCTGCAGCTGGACGCCACCATCGCCGGCTGGACCGTCGAGCACGACATCGAAACGCTGCTGCCCCTGCTGGAGGACGCCGGCCTGGCCGTCGGCCGGGTCTATCGCGCGCCCGACATGCTGAAGGACCCGCAGTTCGCCGCCCGCCAGTCGATCGTCGAGGTCGCCCACCCCGTGTTCGGCACGGTGAAGATGCAGAACGCCTTTCCCCGGCTGTCCGACACGCCCGGCGGGGTGCGCTGGCCGGGGCCCGCCCTGGGCGAGCATACCGACGCGGTGCTGGGCGCGGTGGCCGGGCTGTCGGCCGAGGCGATCGCCGGCCTGCGGGCCAAGGGAGTGGTGTGATGGACGCGCCCTACACCGGCGGCTGCCTGTGCGGGGCGCTGCGCTACGCGGCGCGGGGCCGGCCGCTGTTCATGGGCCATTGCTACTGTGCCGACTGCCGCAAGGCCTCGGGTTCGGGCTTCATCCCGTTCATGGCCTTCGCCGCCGTCGACCTGACCTTCAGCGCCCCGACCCGGACCTTCACCTGCGTCTCGGCGCGTGGAAGCGACGCGGTGCGCAACAGCTGCCCGACCTGCGCCAGCCTGGTGTTCGGCGGGCCGGTGGGCGAGACCGAGTCGCACACGATCTACGCCGGCTCGCTGGACGACCCGTCGCTGTTCCGGCCGACCGTGGCGATCTTCGTCAGGGGCCGGCCCGACTGGGCGGTGATCCCGGAGGGGCTCGAGGTGTTCGAGGGTTTGCCGGCGTAGCCGGGGACATGCACGCACGGCAAGGCGCCGGCCGATTTGCAGGGCGCTCGCCGTGAGTGCGTGTCCCCAACGGACCCGCCGAGTCCGGCGCCGAAGTCTCACGACGCCGTGGACGACGTTGGGGACACGCACTCACCCCGTGGCCGTGGGTCGATCGGCGCCGCCCTGTCGTGAGAGCATGTCCCCGGCGGCTTATCCTCGGCGTTCAGCACACAAAGACCTACGATTTCAACGCCCTGAACTTTCTCGACCCATTTCTGTCCTCACCCCTTCCAGACCCCCTTATCCTGATCTCACCTCGTCGCGGGGAAAGGGCGCATGGCCAGCGACCGATGCGGCGGCGGGGGGCGATCGAGCGGGACTGGGCT